>PKZR01000382.1 GCA_003133815.1 Limisphaerales bacterium
TTGAGTGTTTTGGAGCACGTAGTTCTCATTGTGTTTAGTGTGTGGGAGGCCGGACTTGGTGTCCGGCCTTCTTTTTTCCCCTGACCTGTCTTTCCCGATGGATGAAATGCCGTGGATTCTGCGTGGCAGATTTTAATTTCCCATGCTGAAGGAATTTTGAGGCGGAGTGCGCCCGTTGTGAGCGGCCTCAGGTAGATTGTGCGGAGGGTGAAGGCCCATGCCGGATTCGAGCCCGGCATGGGCGGTTTCAATCGGTGACGGCGCCGGATGGCGCGTGCAGGGAATCAGCAACGCTTTACCGCAGCAACGGTGAGCAGGACGATGAAGATGCCGGCGAGATCGCCAAGCAAATGGTTTTCCTTCATGGTCTGATCCGGGGTGTTGGGCCCGGCCGGCACCGGAGCGGCTGCTGCGGCCACGCTGTTGGTGCCGCCGGCCACGGAATTGGTGCCGCCTGCGGATGAGGTGGTGGACATGGTGGTTGATTTGCATCCCACGAGCAATGCCGTGACGATGAAGACAAGCGGAATAATTTTGCGCATACTGTTATTTCTGGGTTACTGCCTTGTTAAATTCTCCTGCTCCTGCGGTTGATATAATCAAGACACCCATTTTGAATCAAGGATTTTTTGCATAAAATGTAGGATTGTGCCGGACAAGGAGCTTTTGCCGCGTTCGATCCGTCCTGTCGTACGGGGACGCCGCAGCACGGTTTCCCTCCCAAATCAATGGGCTGGCTGGGCGACGGCTACGGCCCTTGGACTGCGGGCGCTCAAGATGCGGAGGCTCAGGTAGGTGTCTTTGTCCCCCGCCTTTTCGGCCAGCAGTCCAACGACGCCGCCGCACATCTGCAGAGGCGGATGCGGCGCGGTGACGACCAGCGTGACATAGAAAGCGTCGTCCTTGTTCAGCGCCAGACGAATGGGAAAGTAATAGGCGGGTGAGCGGGGCGGCAGCCCCCAGGTGGCGGGGTCGGCCGGCGCGACACGGTCTGACTGGACCTCCAAACTGGCCGCAACGCCGACGTTCCACATCACGGACCAGACGGATGGGATGTTGACGATCCTCCAAAAGATGTCGTTCAAGCCCTCGGTGCGCTGGGCGATGTCGGAAAAGGCCAGCAGTGCCGGGATCATGCCGCTGAGCGCGCGTTCCTCGTCGGATGTCAGATGGACTTTCCGGGCAAGGATGCGGCTGTCGCGGGTTTCGGCCACGGTGAAGGGAGTGTCGCGGAACTGGAACCCGCCGCGCGTGCCGGTGAGAACCATGCGATGGAGTGCTGCGGCGGCGCGGTCGAGGCCGAGGCCGAGAATGCCCTGATCCACGTTGAAGCGGACGGCATTGTCCTGAAGCGCGGGCGGCCTGTCATCCGAACCGGGTTCGATGAAGGGGCCGATGGAGCGCAGGCTGACAAACGATGCCGAGGATGGAAATTCAAACCGGTTGCCGCAGGAGGAGAACAAAATTTTTGGCGGGAGCGGCCTGCCGTTTTTTTCATTCGGGCCGGGCAGCACCGACTGGAGGTAAAGCAGCCATTGAGTGCGGGGCGCGCCCGGCTCGGTGAGCGTGACCAGCGCGGTGACAGAGTCGCCGGGATGGACCCTGCCGGCTGCCGCAGCGGGCGGGTCAATCTGTTGCATCGGGATTTTATCCGCCTGCGCCACGGACATCACCGCCGGAAAAGGCGCAACCAGCGCGAGCCTGAGAAACGGGCTGGACACCGTCCCAGCGCCAAAGAGGGGAAGTTCGAACAGGATGAAGGCAAGGTAAACGAGCCGCATCATAACGACAGGACCGGTTCCTCTCGACGAATGCCGGCCGGGAACTCGATACGGGTCAATCTCATGTTAAAGGTTTGCATTGGAAACAGGCAGATTGCAAAGCCCCCTCTTCCGCCGGTTTTGACTGCCATGACAAGCTTGTGAGCAAAGTGACTCTGCCGTTTGCAGTCGTATTATAGGGCACTTTCATCATCATCTCAAGACATAGGTTTCCAGCGGCGCGCCATTTTGATTGCAGAGTCGATACCGCACAAATCTCATGGCCCGCTGAAATATCGTAATCTTGGCAAACGGTTTTGCGTCTGGTTGAGCATGATTCCTCCAGCCCTTGAAAGGATTATAATGAGATTTGCCAAAATGAACACTGCGGCCGCATTGCTTGGGACTATGTTTGTGCTGGCGGGTGCGATTCCGGCGATGGCCCAGGTGACAAATACCGCACCGACGCGCCCTGGCCGCCCGACGCCACCCACACGCGATCCACATGCGCCGGGATTTGTGACCGCCACGGATCTGCCCGACGGCACGCTTCCACCGGCGGATGCCGACGGGAATTTCATCATCGGCCGGACGCACAATCGCGCGCCGGAGACGTCGGTTCAAACCGGCGTCCCGCAGGGAACGGTCTATGAATTCACCATGAGCTCGGCGGACAGCAAATATTATCCCGGCATCGCGCGGGACATGGGCACTTTTGTCACGTCAGATCCTGCCGATCCTGCTAGGCCGGTCGTGACCACCAGCCATGCGACTCCTTACACGCGCCACGTGGCAGTGTATGTGCCCAAGCAATATGTACCCGGCACGCCCGCGCCGTTCATCGTGGGTGCGGACGGGCCGGACCGCGGATTGTTCACTGCATTGGACAACCTGATTGCGGAGAAAAAGGTTCCGGTGATGATCGCCATCTCCATCGGCAACGGNNGAGTTCGTGCAGCAGGAAGTCCTGCCGCTCGTGGAAAAAAATTACAACGTGAAATTGACGGACGACCCGGATGGCCGTGCGACGATGGGCGGCAGTTCGGGCGGCTCGTGCGCGCTCATCATGGCGTGGTATCATCCCGAATGGTACCATCGCGTGCTGACGTATTCGGGCACCTACGTGAACCAGCAATGGCCGTATAACTCGGAGACCCCGCACGGCGCATGGGGATTTCATGAAACGCTGATTTCAAACAGCCCGGTCAAGCCGCTGCGCATCTGGATGGAAGTCGGCGACCGGGATAATTTCAATCCCAATGCCATGCGCGACAGGATGCACGACTGGGTGGTCGCCAATGAAAACATGGCTAAGGTTCTGGCGGCGAAGGGCTATCATTACCAGTTTGTTTTTGCCCGCAACACCGGCCACACCGACCGCGCCGTGAAACAGCAGACCCTGCCCGAAGCGCTGGAATGGCTGTGGCAGGATTACAAGCCGGTGGCAAATTAGGGGGATTATATCTATGACTCACCGCTTGACTCACAGCGGGGAGGTGGGGCATGATTGCTTCCCGTGAGCGGAAAACGCCAGAGCAAGCGACAAGCGATTGTTATTACTTGTCAAAATTGCTCGATGGAAAACTGATTGTGAACATCGTTGTTTATGCCGACGAATCAGGCACGCACGATTTGTCTTCAAAACAAGACGGGTCTAAAACCGAGACTCTATCCATTGAGTTACCAGCGCACAAATATGTTATCAGAAACAGGCAAAATTTCAACTATAATTTACGCCGCTTGCCACGATTCTGGCGTCGTAAAACGACCGCTATCCTGCAATCCGATTAGCTTGGCGTATTGCAACCGCCGTCCAATGATGCCAACGATGCCTTTTAGAAACCGTCCGGCGTCATTATTTTCGCGCTCGTTAAAACGAAACGCTTGCTCATCCAGATAACGGAACAAATGAAAAGGTTCAACGCTGATATATGTCCCGCGAATTCCGCGCTTGAGGAGACTCCAAAAGTTTTCAAGCCCGTTGGTATGGACGTTGCCGCGAACATATTCCCGCGCATGGTCAATCGCTTCGTGCGCGTAGTCTTTGCTCAATCCGTTGTAAGAGGGAAGCGCGTCAGTGAACACTTGCGAGCCAGTTTCAACATTCTGATAAATTTCAGATTGCAGGATGCTACGGCGAGCCTTCGCAACGTGCTTCAATTTGATTTTGCCGCCACGTTCCAAAAGTCCCATGACAATCTCTTTGCCAACGCCGCCCGTCCACGCCCGCGCTTGCTCCGCTGTTTATTATTCATGGAGCGCGCCTTGCCGCCGATATAGGTTTCGTCCGCTTCGACTTCGCCGGAAAGTTTTTCCATCGTGCCGTTTTGCATGGCGAGCCGGATGCGATGAAGCATAAACCAAGCGGTTTTTTGAGTGACGCCCAAAGCGCGGCTCAATTCGCAGGAACTAATTCCATTCTTGGCGTTCACAATCATCCAGAAAGCGGGAAGCCATTTGTCAAAACCGAGTGCGCTATCCTCGAAAATTGTTCCCGCCTTCACGGAAAACTGTTTGCCACATTCGCGGCATTTCCAAAGTCTGCGTGTGGCAAGAAATCCAGCATCAGACTTTTTGCAGCAAGGGCAAACAGGCTTGCCATCAGGCCAGCGAACCGTAGCCATGAAATTCAAAGCGGTGTCGGCGTCCGCAAAGTATTTGATTGCGCTCGCCAGTGTTGTAGGAAACTCAATGTCATTTTTCATGCCCACAATCTACCCCAAAACCTATGGTGAGTCAAGGATATAATTACCCAAATTAGCGCAGGGAATACGGAACTTGTGCCCGAGCCATTCATTGTGAAAAAACTTTTTGCGTCCGCGCGTCCGTGATTTAATCACCCGGCATGTTTTCAACCGAAATCAAATTCGTCCATTTCACCGGCATCGGCGGCACGGGCATGGCCGCAGTCGCCGCCGCCATGCAGGAAAAAGGTTTTCGCGTCACCGGCTCGGACCAGAACGTTTATCCACCGATGTCCACGTTCCTCGCCGAAAAGAAGATCGCGGTGATGAACGGTTACGACGAAAAGAACCTCGCGCACAAGCCCGACCTCGTCGTCATCGGCAACGCCATTTCGCGCGGCAACCCGGAGGCGGAATTCGTGCTCGACCACAAATTGCGTTACTGCTCGCTGGCGGCGTTGCTCGCGGAATTTTTCATCCGAGGCAAACGCGCGCTGGTCGTAACCGGCACGCATGGCAAGACGACGACGACCTCGCTGCTGGCATGGGTGTTCGAGCACAGCGGGTTGAACCCGAGCTTTTTCATCGGCGGCATCCCGACGAACCTCGGTCAGGGCGCGCGGTTCACGGACAGCGAATGGTTCATCCTCGAGGGTGACGAATACGACACCGCTTTCTTCGACAAGCGCAGCAAGTTCATCCATTACCAGCCAGACGTGGGCATCATCATCAACCTGGAATTCGACCACGCGGACATCTTTGACGACCTCGACGCGGTGAAGAAGACGTTCTCGCATTTCATCCGGCTGATTCCGCGCAACGGCCTTCTGCTCGGCAACGGCGACGACGCGAACCTTGCGCCGCTGCTGAACGTGACGCATTGCCCGGTGAAGCGCTTCGGCCTCGGCGAGGACAACGCCGTGCGCGCCTTCAACCTCCGGTTGGGCCCGACGGCGACGGAGTTCGAGATCCCGAGCTTCAAGTTTCACATCAACCTCGTCGGCGAACTGAACGTGCGCAACGCGCTCGCGGTCGTCGCGTGTGCGAAACATTGCGGCCTCTCGAACAAGCAGATCCAAGCCGCGTTCGACACGTTCAAGGGCATCAAGCGCCGGATGGAAGTGCGCGGCATAGCGGGCGGCGTTACATTGATTGACGACTTCGGCCATCATCCCACGGCCATCCGCGAAACGCTGCGCGCGCTCCGCATCAAATATCCGCGCGAAAAAATCTGGGCGATCTTCGAGCCGCGCAGCAACACGACGCGACGGAATGTTTTTCAAACGGAACTCGCCGAATCGTTCGCCGATGCCAATGCCGTCGTGGTTTCCGAAGTCGCGCGGCTGGAACAGCTCGTGCCGGAAGAACGGTTGAATCCTGAAAAGTTGATGCAAGACTTGAAGGCATCCGGCAAGGACGCCGCGTATCTGCCGGACGTGGAAGCCATCGTCGCGCACGTCGGCAAGGGCGCGCAGGGCGGCGACATCGTGTGCGTGTTCAGCAACGGCGGCTTCGGCGGCATCCACGGAAAACTCCTGGAGCGGCTGGGCAAGCGGTGAAACGCATTTTCTAAAATCAAGATGGCCAAAATCATTCGCTGGGGAATCATCGGCTGCGGCGACGTGACCGAAGTGAAGAGCGGGCCGGGCCTTCAAAAGGCCGCCGGCTCGTCGCTGGTTGCCGTGATGCGGCGCGACGCGGCCAAGGCTGAAGATTACGCGCGGCGGCACAACATCCCGCGCTGGTATGCCGACGCCGGCGCGCTCA
The DNA here is from genome assembly GCA_003133815.1 of Limisphaerales bacterium. Classification (GTDB taxonomy): domain Bacteria; phylum Verrucomicrobiota; class Verrucomicrobiia; order Limisphaerales; family UBA11358; genus UBA11358. The sequence goes on from PKZR01000382.1 coordinate 6,212, forward strand.
TCGCCGACCGCGAAGTGGACGCCGTTTATGTCGCCACGCCGCCGTCGAGCCACAAGGATTTTGTTCTTCAAGCCGCGCGCGCGGGCAAGGCTGTGCTGGTCGAGAAGCCGATGGCGTTGTCGGTGGCCGAGTGCGGGGAAATGATCGCGGCGTGCAAGGCGGCGGGCGTGCCGTTGCGCGTGGCATATTACCGGCGCAAGCTGCCGCGCTTTGAAAAAATGCGCTCGGTCATCCAGTCCGGCGCCATTGGCGAGCCGCGTGCGGTGGCGGTGCGGCAGTTCATGAAGTTAAACACGCAACCCGCGCAGTCCTGGAAGACGGATGTGGCCGTCAATGGCGGCGGCCATTTCGTGGACATGCAGGCGCACACGCTCGACTGGCTGCAATATGTTTTCGGTCCGGTGCGCGAGATCGGCGGCGTGGCCGTCAACGCCGCGCGCGCCTACTCCGCCGAGGACACGGTGAGCTACTCACTGCTGTTTGCGAACGGCGTGGTGGCGAGCGGGCTGTTTGCTTACACCATCGCGCGTGCGGAGGAATCCGTCACCGTCCATGGCTCGGAAGGCGAAGTCTCAATGGGCTTTTTCCGTCCAAGCGAAGTGAAGCTGATTCGCAGCGACGCGGAGGAAATTTTTCACATGCCCGATCCGCCGCACGTCCACCAGCCGTTGATCCAGGCTTTCGTGAACGAGCTGAACGGCGGCCCCGCGCTCGACAGCACCGGCGAGACGGCGATGGAGGCGACGCGCTGCATTGATGAAATATTGCGGAAGCATCGCGCCACACGCATCTGAGCCGCCGGGATTCCCGGAACAATCTCACGGACGGGAGTTTTCCCGCTTGACGGCATCGTGTCTTGACCTGTTACTGTTTCCCCATGACCAGCAACGCAAATCTCAAGACGGTTTTCATTCCGATGAAAAGATTTTCCAGCCTGATTTTCACGGCGGCGACCGTGATTGTCGCGCTCGCCGGTTTCGGCTGCGCATCAACCACCCCGCCGTCGTCGTCACCCATACCGACGACGCAAACCAGTTCCGCCGCGCCGCAAACACAGCCCGCGACTGCAACCAAACCCACGCTCAAATTCGTCCGGGCGGACAGCGAGGAAACTTCGGCGGAAGACGGCAAGGGTGCCAACGCCGTTGACGGCGACCCGAATACGTTCTGGCATACCCAGTGGCAGGATGCCACCAACCCGTGCCCCCACGAAATCATCATCGAACTGGTTCCTCCCGCGACCATCAAGGGCTTCACCTATCTGCCGCGGCAGGACGACAGCGTGAACGGCACGATAAAAGACTATGAATTTTATGTCAGCGACGACGGCGTTGATTTTGGCCAGCCGGTGAGCAAGGGAACTTTTGAAAACAGCAAGGACTTGAAAACCGAGAACTTTGACCCGAAGAAATGCCGGTTCATCAAGCTCAAGGCCCTCTCCGAAGTGAACGACGCTGCCTGGACCTCGGCGGCGGAAATTGGGGTCGTTCCGGCCGATTAAACTCACGGCTGGGTCTCAGCCGCGGATTTGAACAAGGGCAGGTGCGAGCCGCCGCTGATGAATTCAACCTGTTCGTAACCCGCGTCGTGCAGGAACGCGGCCAGTTCCAGACGCGCCCTCTCGTCGGCATCGTTCAAGATCCCGTTCTCCTGCGCCGCGCGGCGGATGTCCTGCACGGCGTTCAACCGCGTCGCCTGCTCCAAATCCTTGTCCAGCGAACGCAGAAAACCCGTCGTGCGCTCGATGACCTTCGTCTGCGAATCGTCAAGATACGCGTCGGTGATCTGCGGCAGCGGCAGATGGATGGAGATTTTCTTGCCCGAAACCGCGATGTCGTCCGGCTTGAGCTTCTTCAGGTCAATGCCCGCCTTGACGATGCCCTGGGCGAGGAGCAGCACGCGGTTGTCGCCCTGCACAAATTTCCCCAGCGTGCTGTCCGGCGGCGAGTCCACGATCTCCACCTTTTGCATCACGTATTTGACCGTGACCAGGTCCGACAACGTCTGCACCTGCTGCACCACCGCCGTGGTGTTCTCCACGCGCAACCCCGAACCGCGCCAGCGCGATACCGCGACTCCGAGATAAATCCCGAAAATCAGGACGGCCAGAATCACAGCCATCGAAAAAACATTCTTCAACCACTGCATGGCGGGAATGTAATCCGTCTCCGCCCGATGCAAAGCCCAAATGCACAGGCAACCGCCCCCCGACAGACGAGGCGCCACCCAAAGTGGATAGACCTTGGCCCAAAACGGCGGAACCCCCGCCCAAGACGGATGGAGCGTCACCCAAAGCGGATTTACCGTCCCCCAAGATGGACGGAGCTCCGCCCAAGATGGATGTCCATCAATAAAACATGGTCGGCAAGGGCTTTGACAACGTCTCGTAACTGTTCGGTTGTTGGTGTCATATCTGGATATGAAACCGCCGCCAAACCCACAACGCAAGCAACAACCGCTTGCGGTCAGTATCAACTCCCGCTGGCTGGCGTAGGATTGCCCGCCATTGCTTCAAGCGTAGTTCCTTTGGACTTTGCCCATTGGCGCGCTCTGCGCGCCGATACGCCCAATCTGGCGAGCTTTGCGTAGTGTTCTGGTGAACGGCGTTTGCTTTCTCCTTTGCCAGCCTTGCCGCCGCGTGCGCTAAACTCTCGGTGTTCCATGACAATCGCAAACTGTCAACCGCTTGTGGTTGCGTCCGTGAACTACCCACTCCCGCGGGGTGGCGGGATTATGTCTTTGACGTAGGCAGATAGTAGCGAAACCCAATGTCTATGCGGGCGGAAGTGGACTAATTCAGACGCGGATTTTTGACAGCTTTTTTAGTCTTGGCTTTCTTCATCGGCGGCGCGGAGAGTATGCGCTTGGCAGCTTGGTTGATGGAGCATTGAATCAGGTGTTCACCCCATGGTCATGGAAAGGTTTGCAGGTGTAATATTTCTCCAATATGAAAATCAAACCAGAAAGGCCGGCCCGCATGAACTCTCCGAATATTCTGGCCAGCCGGATCAGGACCGGGCTGGCCATTGCGATGCTGACCGCCATGACAGGATGCGTCGGTGTCGTGGATGACGGAGGTTACAATGACGGTGACGTTGGCGTTGGCTGGTGGGGCGGCTGGTGGGGTGGTTGGTGGGGCGGCGGCTATGAGCGGGGACGCGATGTGCATGGATATAGTGCTCGCGGAGCCGCCAGTCGTGGAGCGGCACATGGCGGTGGCGGAGGCGGACACGCGAGCGGTGGAGGCGGGCATGGCGGCGGTGGAGGCAGGCGCTGAACCACAAACCCATCTCAAAAAAAATTCAAATTTTATCCCTATGAAAATTTCAAACCTGTTGACACGTTTTTCCAGACTTTTGACACTGACACTGTTGGTGGCGGCCTCGGTTGTATTGCCCTCAAAACTACAGGCGGCGGAGCCGGATGCAAAACCGGCCATCACGGAACAATTGTTCGCCTCGCCGGATGATGCCGTAAAGGCCCTGCAAACCGCCGCCGAAGCCAAGGATCCATCCGCCCTGCAAACCATCTTTGGCCCGGAGTTCTCCGAGCTTTTGACCGGCGACAAGGTGCAGGATGCGAACAATGCCCAGCGGTTCGCCGCCGCAATGGCGCAGGGCTGCAACCAGGTGAAAGAAGGCGATGACACAATCACATTGGAAGTGGGCACAAACAACTGGCCGTATCCCATTCCGCTGGTGCAAACCAATGGCCAATGGCATTTCGACACGGCGGCGGGCAAGGAGGAGATCATCAACCGGCATATTGGAAAAGACGAGCTCTATGCCATCGGCATCTGTCGCGCTTATGTGACAGCTCAAAAGCAATACGCCAGTGCGAATACGGCCGCAGGGGGCGCATTCGTAGAATATGCGCAACATTTCAAAAGCACGCCCGGCAAGAAGGACGGGCTGTTTTGGCCGGTGGCGGAGAACGAACCGGCCAGCCCATTCGGGCCTTTGGTGGCGGAGGCGCAGGCCGAGGGTTATGCCATTCACAAGGGCGCGGGTCCGCATCCGTTTCACGGTTATTATTTCAGGATTCTGACCCGGCAAGGGCGGGCCGCACCCGGCGGGCAGATGAATTACATGAACGATGAGGAATTGACGGGGGGATTCGCAATGGTGGCTTACCCGGAACATTGGGATCAGTCGGGCATCATGACTTTCATTGTCAATCAGGACGGCAAAGTTTATCAGCGCAATCTTGCTGAAAAAACTTCCAAGATTGCTGAGGCAATGAAGGAATACAATCCGGACAGCGACTGGACGCTGGTGACGGATGAAGGCGTCTTGAGCGCGGTGTCCGAGAAATGACGCTGCATGGCTACAAGTTCAGACCCTGTAACGTCGTTTAAAAATGAGGCGATTGTAGCCACCGGTCTGACCAAATGGTTTGGCGAAGGCGAGGCCAGGGTGACGGCCGTGAATCAGGTCGGGTTGGTCGCGCACTTTGGCGAAATGCTGTTCATCGTCGGTCCGTCCGGCAGCGGAAAGACCACGATGCTCAGCATGATTTCCGGCATCCTGCGGCCCAACGCCGGCAACGTCAAAGTCAAAGGGGCCGATATCTGGACGCTGAACAATGACCAGTTGGCGGACTTCCGGCTGAACACGATTGGCTTCGTGTTTCAGGATTACCATTTGTTTCCACGACTGACGACGGCGGAAAATGTTGCGATTCCGTTGATCCTGAAGCAGCACAACTGGAATGAATCCATCAACGAGGCCAGAAAGCAGCTTGAAATTGTTGGCCTCAAAAACCGGGGCGACATGCTGCCGGTGAAGCTCTCCGGCGGCGAACAGCAGCGCGTGGCGATTGCGCGGGCAATCATCAGCCGGCCCGAGATTTTGATTTTCGACGAGCCGACGGCCTCGCTGGATGGCGACACGGGCCGGATGATCATCGCGTTTGTGAAGGAAAATATTCTCAATGAAAACCGGTGCATTTTGATTGTCACCCATGATGCGCGCATCAACGAATATGCGGATCGAATCCTCC
>PKZR01000119.1 GCA_003133815.1 Limisphaerales bacterium
GCCGTCACGTCAAACAACTGCTGCTCCGACATCTTTGTGCTGCTGAAGCTGTATTGCAAGATCGGCACCGTGGAGGCGTTGTATTGGATGATCAACGGCGGCGTGATGCCCGGCGGCATCTGCTTCAGGACGGTCTGCGCCGACGCGGTGATTTGCGCCACGGCGGAATCCACGGAGGCGTTCGGCTGGAGAAAAACCTTGATGACGCCGATGCCGCCGTAGGAGGTGGATTCGATGTGCTCGATGTTGCCGACGGTGACGGTCAACGCGCGTTCGTTCACGTAGATGATGCGCTGTTCCATCTGCTGGGCATCGAGGCCGGTGTATTGCCAGATGATGCTGACGACCGGGATNNCACGACCAGCAGCAACGCGGCCACCACAAACGTGTAAGGCCGGCGCAGGGCTAATAGGACGATCCACATATTCGATTCAAATTTGACTGGTCAGTTAATTCATCACGGGTTGCCGGCAAAATTCTAAGCGGCCAGCTCCCTTGCTCCGATCATTTCCATGACGGTCGGTTCCAGGTCTTCAAGCACTTTAAGATTATTGTGAATCTTGGCATGAAGCAACAGTCCGAGCACAACCGAATGAACCCTCCGCGCCGCGCCCAACGGGTTGCCAACGTCCACCAGCCCCTTGAGCTTGGCGTCCGTCAGGGCGCTTTCGATATACCGGATGTTGCGGTCCACGAGTTCCTGCGTCTTGACCCGGATTTTTTCATCCTGCGTGGCCAGCTCGGCGCCCAGGCTCGCGTAGGGGCAGCCGCAAACATGGCCGTATTTTTCAGCCTTCTGCTGCTGCCGTTCCCGGATGTTTTGGCACCAAAGCTCGAGGCGTTCCAGCGGCGGAAGCTGCGGGGAAAATATCCGGTCGAGTTCCGGCTGCTTTTCCCGCCAGTGTTCCTCGTAGGCCTCAACCGCCAGTTCGGACTTGGACGGGAAGAAATGATAGAAGCTGCCCTTGTTGACCCGGGCGCGCGCGCAGATATGGTCCACGCTCACGGAGCCGTAGCTCTGTTTCCAGATCAGGTCGAAAGCCACTTGCAGGAGCTTTTCCTTGGTGTCGCTGGGTCTTGCCATAAATTTCAAAAATAGAATACTGCACTTGACTGTTTAGTCAAGTGACAATTGAAACTGGCGGATATCCGCTAATAATGCACACCATTATAAGAGCTGAAGCCGGGATAAAGGTAACACCAAAGTCAGCAGAATAATCAATTGCAGGAAAGCCCCGTCAATCATCATGATGCTTGGAACGGCGCACGGCCCACCACACCCCGCCCGCCAGCAACGGCAGCACCAGCGCCACCACCAGCGTGGCATGAACAGCAAAACCCGCCGCCTCGGTCCCTTCCAAAATAATTTTCAGCAGGTTGGCGAGATAGTAGGTCAGCACCACCACGGACAAACCTTCGACGGCGCGTTGCAGGCGCAGTTGCGCGGCGGCGCGGCGGTCCACGCTGGCCAGCAGCATCTGGTTCTGGCTTTGGAGATTCACCTCCACCCGGGTGCGCAGCAGGCTGGTGGTGGATTGCAAACGTGCGGACAAGGCTCCCAGCCCCGCTTCGGCTTTCTGGCAAGTGTGCAAGGCCTGCGCCAGCCTGCGGTCAAAAAATTCGCCGATCGTTTGGTAACCCGGAACTTGCTCCTCCCGCAGTTCCCGGACGCGGGCGGAGAGGATTCGAGCGTAGGATTCAGTCAGACTAAACCGCGAGCCGCACCGTGCCTGCAACCGCTCGGTGGTGAGCGAGAGATTGGTGAGATCGCCCAACAATGCACGTTCGTCTCCGGCGTCCATCGCGCCAATGCGTTCCACCAGGGCGACGTGCTGCCCTTCGAGTGACTCGATTTGCGGGAGCAAATCGCGGGCCAACGGCAGGCTCAACATTGCCGCCAGCCGGTAGGTTTCAATCTCCACCAAACGCTGCAACAACCGGCCGTGTCGTCCCGGGGTCAGGCGATGGCCTTGCACCAGGAATCGGGTGGCACCGTGTTCATCCAGCCGGAAGCTGCTCCACACCGAAGCGACGCGCTCCACCACCCAGCCGCCGACCAGCCGTTCCTGGTTGAAGAACTCCGAAATCCGCTCCATGGTCTTCGCTGTGCCGGCATCCTCGACCGACAGTTGTTCGCCGGCAATTTCCACCGCCGCCAGAATCCGGCCGGGGATTGTGTCCAGCCAGCCGTCCGGCAAAAGGTCCATGGCCGACGTTGCAAACGGCCTGCCCGACTGCGGTGCTATCACCGTGAAGGTGGTGAACTCGGTGTGCCGCTCGATGCGCATGTCGGCCGCGCCCAGGTTCAGAAGTTGAAAGCCATGCTCCGCCGGTTTGGACGTGACGCCCGGATAATTTTCAAGCTCCACCACGGCGGAACGATGGGCTGTTGCCTCGGCCGGCGTGAAGAAAATCGCGCGATGCGCCGCCATCACCTGGCCGGACACCACTGGAAAAGGCCGGGCCAAAAGTTCCGCATGCAGTTCACGGTATTGGGTGTGCTCCTTGTGCACAGCGTTAATTATCGCAATTAATCATATCTGTAAAGTTTTCTAAAAATCACGCCAGGCCGTCCTGCGCGTCCGTCAACTGTTCGAAGCGGAATTGAAAAATGACTGCGAATTGAAAGTGATAGACATCCATCTGCATCCCAAACTGGCGCGCATCAACCAGATTGTGGCGATCCCGACGCTCATCATGGAATTCTCACCGCCTGCGCGCCGGTTCATCGGCAACCTGTCGGAAACCAACGGCATTTCCGCCGGGCTGGACTTGATTAAAAAAGATAAAATCGCACTCTGAAACTTGGTGTCTTTGTGTCCTGGTGGTTAATCTTCCTGGCCTGCCGATGTCGCCTTTTTCCCTCCCCAAACCCCCTTTTCAGGCGGGGAAATCTCCTAGTCCCCTGACCAGTTTCCAAAGTCGGACGGGGACCAGCATTTGTCTCCTGCCGACATCCAAAACCACACAAGAGACATCCCCGAGTCGGGCTTCTCTTGTGGNNATGTCGTGCCGGGAAATACCAAAGTCGGGCTTGGAAATCCCCTTTTCCCGCCGCGAAATCCCCTTTTCCAGTCGGAAAATCTCCTTTTCCCGCCGTGACTTCCCTTTTTCTCGACGGGAAATCCCCTTTTCCCTCTTCGACTTCCCCTTTTCCCACCCGGAAAGGGGTTGTCCAGCCGCTAAATCCCCTTTCCCAGGAGGGAAATCCGCTTTTCTCGACGGGAAAGCCCCTTTTCCCATCGCGAAATCCGCTTATCCAGACGAGAAATCTGCTTTTCCCGTCGTGACTTCCCCTTTTCCACACGGGAAAAGGGGATTTCCAAAGGTGACTTTTGTTGATTGACAGGAGTTT
>PKZR01000256.1:0-2028 GCA_003133815.1 Limisphaerales bacterium
GTGGTCAATGTGCGGGTGAAGTAAAATTAGCACTCTACTTCGTATTTATTGACACTGAGTTTTGCACGAATTACGCGCACTCCAGAAAATCCACTTCGCTTCAATACGCGTTCAACCTCTACTTCTTCAACCGAGCAACGACAGCCAAGTATGACTTCAACTAAAACAAGAAACTCGTCTGGAATACCCAAAAAATAATTGCCATCACGAGGTTCAAGACGCTCCAAACTAATTATTGCCCGATATTCAGTTTCCGGCTTCCAGCTAGTTCTCTTTGTGGTAAGAACTTTTTTATAGCATTCCAGTAAATAATTAAAATCTAGATTGCCAAGACGCATACACGGCCGATCTTCTGTATAATCTACTTCGTGAAGATTTGGATCAATTTCATGGTCAAATCCCAGAGCAATACCATTATGCGAATCAGCATAGTGTCCCCATAAACTTGGCTGCTTCCATTGAGTTGAGAACGATAGCAGTCCAAACTTATGATGGAAGCGGGTCTGAAATCCCAACTGTTCACTGCGAATTAAATCGAGAGGAGTGTTAGCATGAAGTCCTTCGATTCCAGGCAGGCTCTCGAAAGGGTCGTTTAATTCAAGAACTCGTCCAACACGAAGTTCGCGCGACTCAAGAGATTTCATCGCCCACTTTGCAGCCATAAATCTGTAAAGCCGAATTGTTTTTTGGTTTACTTCACTCATAAAGCCGGAATTTCTTGAACCGGTTCCCCAACTACGAAGTCGCAAAATCCACGTTCGGCACGTCCCGCACCGACGGCGGCACGCTGAAGAAATCGCCCTCGGACTTGAAGCCGAAAATGTTCGCCACAAGGTTGCTCGGGAAAGTCTCGCACTTGTTGCGGTAGTCGCGGACGTTGCCGTTGTAAAACCGGCGCGCGGCCTGGATGCGGTCCTCGGTGTTGACCAGCTCCTTTTGCAGTGAGAGAAAATTCTGGTCGGCCTTGAGCTGCGGATAATTCTCCACCACGACGAGCAGTTGCTTGAGCGCGTCCACGAGCTGCACCTCGTCGCGGGACTGGTCGGCCACCGGGCCGTTGTTGGCGGCGCACTGGTTGCGAAGCTGCGTGACGCGCTCCAGCACCTCGCGTTCGTGCGTGGCGTAGCCTTTGACCACGGCGACGAGATTGGGGATGAGGTCGTAGCGGCGTTTCAATTCCGTGTCCACGTTGCTCCACGATTCGCGGATGTAATTGCGCAGCCCGATGAGCGCGTTGTATTGCGCCAGCAGGTAAATGACCGGCAACCCGACGATTACGAATATGGCAATGAGGACAGCAATCATGTATTTGTGAAAAGATATTCCGGCAAACGCGAGCGGATTTCAACCAGCCTTTGCAGGTTGGACTCGATTTGTTCCACCGCCAAACAGGAATCGAACGCCAGCGCCAGCGCCTGATTTTCGATCTCAAGGCTCAAGTCGCGGTTGGCAAGCAGGTATTCCATCATCTGAGCGTTGCAGACGTCGTAGGCAAACTTTTTGTCCGGCGAACGCACGCAGAAGGTCTTGGAAAATTCGGCGGACTCGAACTTGATGTCCTGATAGCCGAACACCTCGGCGATTTTTAGGAAAAAGTTTTCGCGGCGAACCGTCAGGTCGGGAAAAGTCGCCGGCATCTGAGAAATAAAAAATGAAAACCGATAATTCGTCGTGTGGCTGCCGTTTTTGTCGTGGGTGGTGACTTGATAGTGGTAATCAAATGCCAGCACGTCGTGGTTTTGATAGGTTCCTGACAGCACATTGTAAGCGTAGCGGTTGTCGCCTTGCGCGAGTTTTTTCAGAAAGCCAAACCGCTCGGCGAATCCGTAATCCGGATCTGGAGAGAAATTCAAATTCAACCGCTGCGCCAGTTCAACAAGCCCCTCGCGCCGTTTGCGCGCTTGAATCTGGCTGTAAATAAATCCGACGATGGCAACGACAATTGCCGCCACAAACACGAAGGGCATCAGGTTCTGCACGCGATTTGTTCTAAACTAAACCCTCGTTTCAGGCCATTATAATTTTTAT
>PKZR01000256.1:2047-4455 GCA_003133815.1 Limisphaerales bacterium
GACATCGGCAGCGGCGATGCGACGACGCTGGCGACCGTTCCCGCAAATGCGACGGCCAAAGCCCTGCTGTGCGCGCGTGAACCGCTCATCGTGGCGGGAATTGAATTTGCGGAAAGCGCCTTCAAGCAGCTCTCGCCAAATATCAAAATTGAAAAAAAATTTCCCGATGGCCGGCAAGCGAACAGCGGCGAAACGCTCCTGACAGTTTCCGGCCCGGCGCGCGCGATTTTGACCGCCGAGCGCGTCGCGCTGAACTTTGTCCAGCGGCTTTCAGGCGTGGCGACGTTGACTTCGCAATTCGTTGCGGCGATCAAAGGAACCCGCGCGCAAATTCTCGACACGCGCAAGACCACGCCCGGATGGCGGCGCTTTGAGAAATACGCCGTTTCCTGTGGCGGCGGATGCAATCATCGCCTCGGGCTGTTCGACATGGTTTTGATCAAGGACAATCATCTGGCCGCGCTGCGTAATGAAAAGCCGAACGCCATTGCCGCAGCCGTCGCGCGCGCGCGGGAAAAGTTTCCAAAGCTGAAGATCGAGGTTGAAGCGGACACGTTGGAACAAGTCGAACAAGCCGTGAACGCCTGCGCCGATTTCATTTTGCTCGACAACATGGATTTGAAACAACTGCGGATGGCCGTAAAAATTGTCCGCGGCCGGGTGAAAACAGAAGCCAGCGGCGGCATAAATTTGGAAACCGTCCGCGCGATTGCCGGGACGGGCGTGGATTTCATTTCCGTCGGCGCGCTCACTCATTCCGCCCGGGCGGTGGATGTTGGATTGGATTTTGAAAACTAAACCACGAATAAACACCAATGAAGATGAATGATTTTACTGTGACGCTCTTGATTGGTTTTAATTCGTGTCCATTCGTGGTTAAAAACTCATGACCACCGACGCCAAAATTCTTTCCGCGTTGCGGGCCAAGTCCGACGGGGTGTCCGGCGCTCAATTGGCGGAACAATTGAAAATCAGCCGCGCAGCGATCTGGGCGCGCATCGAGGAATTGCGCCGGGCAGGCTACGAAATTGAGGCCGGCCCTCATTTTGGCTACCGGCTAGTCAGTTCGCCGGATGCGCTGCACGCGGATGACTTAACCGCGCGTCTGGGCCGGATCAAAGTCGTCGGCCGCGACATCCGCGTGTTTGAAGAAACCACTTCCACAAACGACGTGATCGAGAAACTCGCGCGTGATGGCGTGAAGGAGGGCGTCGTGGTTTTCGCCGAAGCGCAGACCAAGGGACGGGGACGGCTGGGTCGGAAATGGATGTCGCCCACGCGCAAGGGACTTTGGTTTTCCATTTTGCTGCGGCCAAAATTAAGCCCGCAGGAGACGACCCAGTTGACCGTCGCCTCGGCCACCGCCTTGCGCCGCGCGATCAGAAAGGTCACCGGGCTGTCATCGGACATCAAATGGCCGAACGATTTGCTCATCGGCGGGAAAAAAGTTGTGGGCATTCTGACCGAAATGAGCGCGGAAGTGGATCGCGTCCGCCACATCATCCTCGGCATCGGCGTGGACGTGAATCAGGACGCAGCGGAATTCCCGCCGGAACTGCGGAAGCTCGCCACCTCGCTCAAGATTGAGGCCGGCGAAGAAATTTCCCGCGCGGAGCTGGCGACGGAAATATTGCGCGAGCTGGATGCGGATTACACGCGGATTTGCGGCGGCAAATTTTCACGGGGTGCCGATGAATGGGAAGCCGGTTGCACGACCATCGGCAAACATGTCTCGGTGCAGATGGGTTCGCGACTGGTTCGCGGCTGCGCGGAATCACTCGATGATGACGGTGCGCTCCTCGTCCGCACTGAACACGGCCATTTGGAACGCATCATCGGTGGCGACGTCACTTTGGAAAAATGATTTTACTTTTCGACATCGGCAACACGCACACGCACATCGGTCTGGCGGATGACCGGCGGGTCTTAAAGCAAACCGATATTTCGACGCTTACCTGGTTTGGTGGTGGCGCGGCGGCGCTGGTCAAAGCGTTTACCGGCAAAAATAAGATTGATGGCGCGATCCTGTGCAGCGTTGTTCCCCGCGCGACGCCGCTCGTCCAAAAAGCGGTTCGTGCAGTCTGGAAGTTGAAGGCGCTGGAACTGAATCCGAAAACGATCCGCGGCGTGGGCATTGATTATCCCAAGCCCGAATCCATCGGCCCGGACCGGCTGGCGAATGCGGTGGCCGCGCGCGCGCGTTTCGGTGCGCCGGTGGTGGTGGTGGATTTTGGAACGGCGGTCACGTTCGACGTGGTTGACGGCAAGGGGAATTACGTCGGTGGCATCATTGCACCAGGCCTCGCGGCGATGACCAATTATCTGCATGAGAAAACGGCTCTGTTGCCGAAGATTGAAATACGCGAGGTCAATTCCGCCATCGGCAAAAGCACGAAACACGCGATGCT
>PKZR01000256.1:4488-6335 GCA_003133815.1 Limisphaerales bacterium
GCCAAAGCCTGACCGTTTCATTCCGCATTGCCCGGCCAATGTTTTCCGGCAATAATGTCTGCTCTATGTCGAGCAGCCGCAGACAATATCCGTTTCACCTGATCGAACCCAAGTGGCAGCAAACCTGGGAGCAGCAGCAGGCTTTCCGAGCGTTCAATCCGAACGAGGAAATTCCCGCGAACCATCCATTTGCTGTTCGTCACGGACTTTCCGGCAAGGTGGCCGCAACGCAGTTGCCGCCGAAGTTTTACATCCTCGACATGTTTCCGTATCCGAGCGGCGCGGGTTTGCATGTGGGGCATCCGGAGGGCTACACGGCTACGGACATTCTGGCGCGCTACCGCCGCGCGTGCGGTTTCAACGTGCTGCATCCGATGGGCTGGGATTCGTTCGGCCTGCCCGCCGAGCAATACGCCGTCAAGACCGGCCAGCATCCGCGCGTCACGACCGAGGCGAACATCGCCAACTTCACGCGCCAGATCAAAAGCCTCGGCTTCAGCTACGACTGGTCGCGCGAACTCGCCACGACCGACGTGGAATATTTCAAGTGGACGCAGTGGATTTTTCTGAAGCTTTACAATTCGTGGTTTAATCCGGCGACGAACAAAGCCGAGCCGATTGAAACATTTAAGCCAATTGCAAAGCAGTTGGTTGAGAATGTAAAAGCCAAAAAAGCAACTCAAACCTCCGATTTGATAGCGCTTTTGCAAGTCCACTACGCAGTGGATGATAATTTTGATGCGGAAGTTATCATTCGAGAATTGATTAATTCAAAGCGTCTCGCCTACGTCAGCGAAGCGCCGGTGAACTGGTGTCCCGAACTCGGCACGGTGTTAGCGAACGAGGAGGTCATTGACGGCAAGAGCGAAGTCGGCGGCTTTCCGGTCATCCGCAAGCCGATGCGCCAATGGATGCTTCGCATCACCGCTTACGCGGAAAAGCTTCTCGCCGACCTCGACACGATTGACTGGAGCGATTCGCTCAAGGAAATGCAACGGAACTGGATCGGCCGCAGCGAAGGCGCGGAGGTGGATTTTCAAATTGATGGTTCGACCGAAAAAATCCGCGTCTTCACAACGCGCCCCGACACACTATTCGGCGCGACTTACATGGTGCTCGCGCCTGAACACAAGCTGGTTGACAGAATCGTTCCGAACGATTGGCCACCGCAAACACCAAAAGATTGGATGGGAGACATCCAGTCCGTCCCGGTGTCCCCAAAGTTTGCAGTCGCTTCATACAAAGATGACGCAGCTCGAAAAAGTGATCTTGAACGCACGGAGTTGGACAAAGGTAAGTCAGGTGTGTTCACCGGCGCGTTTGCCATCAATCCCGTCAACGGTGAGAAGATTCCGATTTGGATTGCCGACTACGTTCTCGCAAGCTACGGCACAGGTGCGATCATGGCCGTGCCAGCGCATGACGAACGGGATTTTGAATTTGCGAAGAAGTTTGATCTGCCAATTAAGATTGTAGTCATAAAAGAGATTGTTCCGGGATTGGGTGCATTACCAAAAGGTGAATGGATGAAGGCCGCTTGGTGCGTTGAAGGTTTTGCAGTTTGTTCTCCAGAACCCGGNNTGGGGAATCAAAGATCCCTCTGGCGAGCGGTGCGACTTAAATGGCCTTCCAACCGCCGAAGCCAAAACGAAAATCACCGCCTGGCTCGAAGAAAAAAAACTCGGCAAGAAAACCATCAATTACAAACTGCGCGACTGGCTGTTCAGCCGGCAGCGTTACTGGGGCGAGCCGTTTCCAATCTTCTGGAAAAAAGATGCTGCCGGGAATCTTTACCACGCAGCTTTGCCGGATAGTTCGTTGCCGTTGCTGCCGCCCACGCTGGAAGA
>PKZR01000323.1:0-3425 GCA_003133815.1 Limisphaerales bacterium
GGATTACGGCCGACACGGGCTTTGCGATTGACCAGCACCAATTTGCCGAGACCGGGGATCGTGAAAGTGTTTTTGGCGTTCTTGTAAGCGAGGTCTGCGAGGTGTTCAAGAATCTCCACCGCCGCTTTCTTGGAGATGTTGTTCTTGGTTGCGATTTCAGCTGCGATTTGGGATTTGCTCAGGGCTTTGGCCATAATTTAGTCAGTTCGTTTTTTTGTTGATGGTTAATGTTTACCGGCACATTAAAGCGATTCAGGAACTGCGAGCCGAGATAAAACCGAGCATTTGTTGAGGATATTTCATTTTGTCCCGACCACCTTGACACCCCTCTAAACAGGCAGACCTTAAAATTGGCTGGTGTGGACGTGAGTGCAGTTGACGGTAGCAGGCAGAATCGGTTGCTGTGTCTGAAGTCGGTCAGTCGGTAAAATACGCCCACACTAGCCATTCTCCATTTCAGTCTTCATAAGCTTAATTTCATCCGCAGTTCCAATAGAGAACTTGCAGCACCACGTAACCGGACTCATATTGAAACATGCAATTTAGTGATTTCTTGAGTGCCGGAGGTGGTTTGGTGGATTCGGTTAAAATTGTCTTTTTTAGAATGTTGCCGAGGGGAGCACAAATCGAAAAGGTCAGAGCCGAAATCAACAGCGGCCTTTTGAAAAAATATGGCAAGGTAACTAAACTGGAAATTGACAAGGAAAACAAGACAATCAGCGCAGATTTGGATTTGAACGGAGAAAAAGAGAGCGTTCAGATCAGGCTTTCAAATTACAGGCTCATTCAAGAAGACGGCAAAAACCCTGTGTTTGAAATAGTCGCAATTGAGGTGTCGCGTGAATGGATTGATTCACTTCTTAAAACCCTTGTGAAATCGAGCGTCATCCCGGAGCGAATGGAAGTCAAAAACCAGCTCCATCAAACCGTCGTAAAATCCCTTCTTTGATATGCAACTCGACGAGAGCAAATGTGAACACCAGACGATGAGCCTGTTTGGTGATGTGCCGAAATCAGCGTCACAGCCAATCAAAACATCTGGCAAGGCGGAAATCTTTTTTGACGGCGGATGTCTCGGCAATCCCGGCCAGAAATATGGCTCCTTTCAAGTCAAACTGGACGGCAAGGAAATCGTTAAGCGCAGTCGGGTTGATTTTGGATTCGGCACAAATAACGAGGCTGAATTCAATTCCCTGAAACTGGCGCTGGATGAGGCGGACGCATGGTTCCAGGAGAAAGCCATCGAACTGAAGTCATTGTCACTGGTCATCGAAACGGATTCAACCATCGTCAGGAACCGGCTGGTGGTGAAAAACGTGATTCTCAAAAAATATCCAAGTAGCCAGAGGATGTTTGCTCTGGCCAACGAATGTCTTGGAATCATGAACCAGTTCGAAAAGTTTCAGGTGATCTGGAAAGGGCGTGCGAACAATGTTGAAAGATTTGGCCACTGACCAGCAGATAGGCTACGCCAGCCAGTCATGATCTTCGGATTCTGAGCTAATTGTTCTCGTTCCGGTTTTCTGAAGTTTCCAATACGCGCACAACTTCATGGCCACAAACAGCACATGAGCCTTTTAGAATGACGTCGCCATTCTTTTCAACATCCCCGGTAAAATTGGTGATTTGAACTGCGCCTCGGCATTTTACACAGAACACATTTGCCAGGATATCCAAAGACACCGTTGTTTGGCAAAGCGGAGAAACTTTACTTAAAGTGGTCTATCCAAGTTTTTCAGAAAACGTCGAAGCAAGCCGACCCAATGAAACATCTGCTGTTTTATGTTTATTTCACAAAGATAAAATTAAAATCGTGTGGTCTGGAGATGCACCGATGCAGGTTGTGGGTGAAAAATGCGCCGATTCGCTGCCGCACTTGCTCCACGGACCTCATCATGGCGGCCCAATAGATCGTAAAAAGCCTGACTTCAAAGAGCATATTGAAAAATTGACGCCCGAAAAAGTTTTCGTTTCAGTGGGAACTTCAAATAGCTATAACCTCCCATCAGGCGATTATCTAAAACTACAGGCCTCACGTGGTTGCCGTGTGATCTGCACCCAACTGACAAAATTATGCGATAACAGAAGGCAGACGCCCGTTTTGCAAACTGCTTTGTTATTGGGCTTACGCTCTCCTCGGCGTGGCTTGTCTTGTCGGGGATGTATGCGCCTTATCATGATGGGCGATTCGATTGTTTCTGATGCTTGGGATGCAGAGCACTTGAATAGAATACAATCGTTGCGCAGGCCAAAATGTTTAATGCGTAATTAAAAAAAGCTTATACGCGTGTCCGCGTGGGCTTTGATTCCATTTCGCCGTGCGGGGCAGCGGGCGCGAAACAGGTTTGATTCTTCATTGTAGATTCTGCATTCTACCTTCGCTTGAACATTCCCAAACATCGCAAGGCGATTGACCAGCTGGATGCGCACATCGTCCGGCTGCTCAACGAACGCACGCGCCACGTGCTGGCCATCGGCGACATCAAGCTCGCGGCGGGCGAGGAGATTTACGCACCGCATCGCGAACGCGCCGTGTTCGAGCGCGTCTGCGCGTCCAACGCCGGACCGATGACGGACGAGCAGTTGCGCGCAATCTACCGCGAAATCATGTCCAGCGCGCTCGCGCTCGAAAAGACCATGACCATCGCGTATCTCGGCCCGGAGGCGACGTTCACGCATCAGGCGGCAATCAAGCGGTTCGGTTCGAGCCTGCGCTACGGGTCGCAAAAAACCATCGCGGACGTTTTCACCGAGGTCGCCAAGAACCGCGCGGATTACGGCGTGGTGCCGGTGGAAAATTCCACGGAAGGCGTCGTCACGCACACGCTCGACATGTTCGTGGACAGCGATCTGAAGATCGTTTCGCAGATTGTTTTGAAGGTGCAGCAGTGTCTGATGAGCAACTCGCCGCGCGCGCAGATTAAGAAACTGTTCGTGCATCCGCAGTCGCTCGCGCAATGCCGCGGCTGGATTCAAAACCATCTGCCGCGCGTGGAAATTGTTGAAACGTCGTCCAACGCGCGTTCGGCGGAGCTGGCGGCGAAGGAAAAGAACACGGCGGCCATCGCGGGAATCCTTGCGTCTGAAAAATACAAGCTGCGCGTGCTGGAGCAGGACATCCAGGACAATGCCGCGAACGCGACGCGTTTCCTCGTGCTCGGCCGCACATGCAGCCCGCCGACGGGTGACGACCGCACGAGTTTGATGGTGAGTGTTTCCGACAAGGTCGGCGCGCTGCACGAGGCCATTGCCGCGTTCCGCAAGTTCAAAATAAACCTGACGAAAATCGAATCACGTCCAAGCAAGCGCAAGGCGTGGGAATATTTCTTCTTCATTGATTGCGACGGCCACGCGCAGGACAAGAAGGTTGCGAGCGCAATCCAGATTCTCGGCAAGCATTGTAATTTTGTAAAAGTGCTTGGCTC
>PKZR01000323.1:3529-4594 GCA_003133815.1 Limisphaerales bacterium
TGCGGCGCATAAAGATTTTGGCGAGCTTGAACGATGCGCAGCTTGCGCATCTGGCGCAATTCATGGAACTGGAACGCGTGCCGCAATGGAAGGTGGTTGTGAAGCAAGGCGATCCCGGCGACGCGATGTATCTCATCATAGACGGTGAGTTGCGTGCGCGGATAATGACCGATTCCAAAGAGACGATTCTCGCGACGTTCGGGCCTGGCGATTTTTTCGGCGACATGGCGCTGTTTGACAATGGGCCGCGCTCGGCGGACGTGGTCGCCAACAAGGATAGCACCGCGCTGAAACTTTCGACGTTCTCGTTTCAACGTCTTATGCGCGAAGCTCCCGACCTCGCCGCGCCGTTCCTGCAATCCACGGTCAAAACCCTTTCTGCGCGCATCCGTGCCGACAATAAACGCCTCGACCGTCTCACGCAACAATTCACAGCCAGCAGGTAAGACTGAAGCTGCGCGAACAGTTTTGCTTCTTGGTTGAAACGAACTGAAAATACCTGCATCTTGAAGTTGTGAATCATCTCGCCAAAGCCCGCGAAGTGTTCGACATCGAGCTGGCCGCGCTCAAAGCCGTCCGCGCGCAGCTCGACAAATCTTTTGATCGCGTGGTTGAAACAATTGTCGAAGCGGTCAAGCGTCGCGGAAAAATCATCATCGTCGGCATCGGAAAATCCGGAAACGTGGGGCAAAAAATCGCCGCGACTCTCACCAGCACCGGCTCGACGAGTGTTGTGTTGAGCAGCGTGGATGCGCTGCATGGCGACGTGGGAATCGTCAATGACGGCGATATCATTCTCGCGTTGAGCTATTCCGGCGAATCGGAGGAACTGCTGAATCTGCTGCCCGCGCTCAAACGTTTTTCCGTCAAAATCATTTCGTTCACCGGCAATTTGAAATCGTCGCTCGCCAAGCACAGCGACATTTCGCTCAACGTCAAAGTGCCGAAGGAAGCGTGCCCGTTCAACCTCGCGCCGACGAGTAGCACTACGGCGATGCTCGTCATGGGCGACGCGCTGGCGATGGCGGTCTTGCAGGCGCGCGGATTCAAGCAGAAGGATTTTGC
>PKZR01000141.1 GCA_003133815.1 Limisphaerales bacterium
CCGGGTGCCGCGCTTGCTGGTATTGCCAACGGTACGGCGCTTCCGGTGGCGTTGCCGAATTTCACAGTGCGTCAGGTCGTTACCACCGTGAATGTCTGGGACAATCAGACCGTTGTTCTTGGCGGATTGATCACCTCTACAGTCCAAAGCACAAAGGACAAGGTGCCGTTTCTGGGAGATTTGCCGGGCGTCGGGCGTCTCTTCCAAAGCCAGTCAAAGACTGAGCAAAAGGACAATTTGATGGTTTTTGTGACACCCACGATTGTTGACCCTGCGGGAAATCGCGTGCATTCCGACGACGAGCTGCCGTTTGCACAGGGAGCCGTTCCGGCGCAGCCGGCATTTCCAGCACAGGTGATGCCACAGCCTGCTCCATCTGACACGGATCAGCCGGTGAAATGACAATCTCGTTCGTGTAAAAGGTCAGCAGGATTTGAAAACCCCGGCAAATTATTTGTGGAACGGTTGCTGATTGTTGACGGTCATGCTTACGCGTATCGCGCATTCCACGCGATTCGCAGTTTGCACTCGCCGATGGGCGAGCCGACTAACGCCATATACGGCTTCGTCAAAATGATGACGAAAATGCGAGCGGCCATTGAGCCGACGCATTTGATAGTCGTATGGGATGGCGGATTGAACGCGGAGCGCATGATCATGCTGCCGGAATACAAGGCGCAGCGTTCCGAAATGCCGGAAGATTTGAGGCCGCAACTGGATGGGATGACAGTTTGGCTGAAGGCGGCGGGCATTGCGTCGTATTGCGGTGATGGCGTTGAGGCGGACGACTATATCGCCTGTGTAGTACGGCACGCGGCAGGCGCGGGCATGCATGTGGTTATTGCCAGCGCTGACAAGGATTTTATGCAGTTGGTGTCGGAGCGGGTCGGTTTGTTGAACCCCGGCGAAAAAACCGGGGTGGTTTGGACTGACGAACAGGTTCGCGCCAAGGCTGGTGTAGAACCGTCGCAGATTGTGGATTGGTTGAGTTTGATGGGCGACAGCGTGGACAACATACCGGGAGTGCCCGGAGTAGGACCGAAGACGGCTGCCGATTTGCTGAGGCAATTTGGCTCGGTGGAAAAATTATTCGAGCAGTTGCACGAAGTGAAGTCGGAAAAATTGCGTGCCGCGTTGCGCGGCGCGGAAAGCGCGGTTCGGCGAAACCGTGAGATGGTGCGCCTGCGGGACGATTTGTCATGTGAATTTGCGCCGGAAGACTGGCTTGGAAAGCCGGCGGATGCCGGACGGCTGCGCGGGCTGTATCGGCAATGGGGATTTAATGGATTGCTCGCATCACTGGAAGAGGCCGCGGGCGACCGGCAGGCGATTTTGATTTAGATAATTTGGAAAGATGAATTTGAGGAACAGGATTGGGATTTTGTCTGCGCCGCTGATTTTTCAGCGGTGGCGGATGCGTTTTTTAGAAACTATTTTTGGACAGGATGCTCTGGTGCGTTTAGAATCATTCAAACCGTTTTTTATGCCGTTATTGTTTGTCCGCAGGGCCGCTGTTTGCCTTTGTTGGGGGTTGTTCCTCATGATTCCTGCTGTCGATTTTGCCCAGACCAATTATTACACCACGAACGGGACGGAATACGAGGTGGTGGGTTCGTTGCTGGGCGACCAGGTTTTTCCCGATGCGGCCGTGACGCCGTCGGGCGGTTTTATCGTATGGCAGGACAACGCAACCGATGGCAGCGGCTGGGGCGTGAGCGCGGAGCAGGTGAACGGCACCTTGTCCGGTACGTTGAGCCCTTTTCGTGTGAATGTCACGGGAACGAACGACCAGGAAAATGCGCGCGTGGCATTGTTGAAAAATGGGGGTGCTGTTTTTGTGTGGCAGGGCGGAGTGGAGGGATTTCAAAATATTTACGCGCGATTCCTGAGGCCCACCAACACATGGACGACCACCAACGACGTGCTCGTTAACATGTCAACGAACAATTTCCAGATAACTCCCGCCGTGACCGTCCTGAACAATGGCAATGTCGTGGTCGTGTGGGCCAGTTTCAATCAGGCTGCGGCCAATAGCATGCTGGATGTTTATGGCCAGGTGTTTTCGCCTTCAGGCCGGCAAATCGGCGCCAATTTTCTGGTCAACCAGTTCACTCCTTACAACCAGCGCACGCCCGCAATAGCGGCGTTGAAGGGCGGCGGATTTGTCGTGACCTGGGTTTCGGAACAGCAAAACAAGCAGGCTGTCTTGCCTTCTTCCACGAATACCGCCGCCACACTTGCCGCCACGACGACGCCCAGCGTGGATGTTTACGCGCGGCTTTATGACAGCAACGCCCTTGCCACGACCGGCGAGTTTTTGGTCAATTCAAATTCCAATCCCTGCGGAAACCCGGAAGTGGCGGCGGCTTCAGACGGCAGTTTTTTGGTGGCTTGGGCGGCACACGACACGGTGAATTACACCAACGGCTGGGACATCTATGCACGGTCATTTTCCAGCAATGGTGTTGGTGGAAACATAGCTATCGTGAACACTCATATTTACGGCGATCAATACGCGCCCCGGGTCAGCTCAATCGGCACGGATTATCTGGTGGTGTGGACAAGCCTGGGACAGGATGGGTCGCGCGAGGGGGTTTANNAACGTGTCGGCGCTGTTGCAGCCCATGGCCGCGCCGTTTGTCTGGGTGCCGTTCATGGTGAGCAACAACGTGTATCAGCCGCAGTTGGTGGTATCATGGCCGTTTCTGCTCGGGATTTCGGTTTCCAATTATGAAGTTTATGTGGATGGTGCGGCCACGCCGGTGGCGGCTGTGGCAACCAATCAATGGACCATGACGGCGGCTTATGGGTTGACGGCCAGCAGCACTCATTCCTTCACGGTGGATTATGTGACAACTGCCGGACTGCGTGCGACGAACTCCCCGGCAACCAGCGGCACAACATGGAGCGGGTTGTATTGGGGGTCGGCGGCCAGCCCGATTCCTTATGAGTGGATGGCGGGCTATTTTGGCGGATATTACGGCGGCTCATATCATACGAATTTTTGGCCCTCGGCAGGCTCCTTGGCGGCTTCCGGCGGCCCGACCCTTGCCCAGGTCTTCTTGAGCGGCGGCAACCCGTTTGATTCCACCACATGGCTGAAAACCACGCTTACCAGCACGTCGCAGGGGATGTTCCTGAGCTGGAACACGCAGCCGGGGGCCATGTATCAGGTTCAAGTGAGAACGAATCTGACGGCGGCATGGAGCAATCTCGGCTTGCCGCGTTTTGCGGCGGGCAGCAGCGACTCGATTTATGTCGGCGGCAGCCCGGCGGGCTTCTACCGCATGGTGCTCCTGCGTTGATGATGTATTTGTATGAGGCAAACGATTAACAGATTTTTATGGGTTGTTCTTCTTGTGGCCGGTGTGCAGGCCTCCTGGGGCTTTGCATTGCTCGGGCCGATTGCTAATGGAGGTGATGCGTGGCAGACGGCGGTCATCGGTTATAACTACGCTGCTTACGTTGATGAGCGCAGCCAGATTAACCCGGGCGGCCCGGTGTTTTTGGGGGACATCGGCGCACCGAAAAATATCGGCGAGGGATACCGGCGCAATGTGAACACAAACTATTACGCCTATGACGCCAATTTTTTGGACTTCTTCGGCACGACGGGTGCCAGCTACACGGACGGCGCCTTCGCCATCATGAACAGCCTCACCAATGTGGACAGTTACAGCAGCAGCCTTTCGGAGTTTCCGTATGACTCGCAGCATTACAATTATGAGGCGCAGTCGCTGTTTCTGACGGATATCAAGTCCGAGACACTGCACCTGCTCGTAGAGCAGATGGGGCTTGAACAGCCTGAACGTTTCACATGGGCCCTGGCCGAACGCAATGATCCGCCGGGATGTCCGCTCACCACCTCCTATTTGGTGGTTCAAAGAAATTTTGGCATCACCCCCACCGCGCTGAACCAGGTTCAGTATTCTCCGTATGTTAACAATGTTCTGTACAGTTATTACATTGTGGAGGATTGCACGGGTCCAAACCCCCTGGCCTGGACGGTTCCTTTTTCCGTGGATCCCTTTGCCCAGCAGTATACATCCGTGGCGGCCAATAGTGGCAATGGTTTGTTTATCCTCCCGGTGTCGTTTGGCGGCCTGCAGGTGGGTGGATTCTACACGGGACTGACTCTGGATGATGTGGCGGGGTTGCGTTATCTTTACAGCACGAACAACCTCGCGCGTGAAACCTCGCAGGCCACATTGCTGTCCACCAATGTCACCACTACCCAGATTCAGTTGACGACGTTGGATTTGGGGTTGCTGTTGGCGCAGTCGGCCACGAATAACGCGGCAACGTTGGAGGCGTTGTATCCCGGACTGCTCGTTTCATCCACCACCAACGGACTGGGCTTGGTCTACACCACAAACGTAACGGCATATTATACGAACGCGCCGGGGCCTGCCGTCACGAACTATGACACCCAAAATCTGTTTCTAATAAATACGATGGATTTCAACCTGTTCTGGCTGCAGGCGTTGACGAATAATACGGGTCAGGTGGC
>PKZR01000200.1 GCA_003133815.1 Limisphaerales bacterium
CAAAATCGCCGGCATCAAGGTGAGGCGTGTAAACCGGCTTGTTTTTGCCGCGCAACACGTCGGCAACCTGCGCGGCCAGACGGCCAAGCACCGCGCCATCGGCATCAATAACGTGCCACTTGCGCTGATCCAAATTCACTTTAGGTAAAAAAGTTTTCATCTCAATTCCCAGCAAAGGGACGTGAAATTTATCAGACTCGCGAGCGAAGTCAACAGGTCATTTTGAACAAGCTGGATGTCAAAGGCGGCGGCTTTGTCTTGACGGAAGCTTTCAAGTGGGATTACATTGACTTAGTCGGAAAAAATCGTCTTAAGTCGCCTAAATTACATCGTAGGAGTCATATGAATAAGCTATTTGTCCTATTGGCTGCCGTTCTTGTCTTTGATGCCGCCAATGCCGCCACCGTTTTCCCCATCGCGACAAATCCGGCCGTGGTTAATTTTGGCGGCGGTGTTGGATTTGACGGCACCAATTACATGGCCGGGTTTATGTCGGGGGCAAATCAAAATCTGGTCGGGCAGCTTATTTCGGCGACGAATGGTTCATTGATCGGTTCACAGCTTGTCGTAGGCACCAACGTGGGTTTTCCGCCGGCAACTGCACTAACTTTTGCCAAGACGAATTATTTTGCGGCGTGGTCTGATAGTTCCGTCGGTTCGGGCGTGGATATATCCGGCCAGTATATTTCCAGGAGCGGCGCGAAAATCGGTTCCAAATTCAAACTTCTTTCAAGTGCAGGTTCGCACGGATTGCAAACAGTGGAGGCGACCGCTTCCGACGGCACGAATTTTCTGGCCGTCTGGCAGGATCAAAATGACGACACTTTCTACGGCCAAATGGTGACGAATGGCGTATTATCCGGTTTGGTATTTACAATCAGCAGCCAATCGGGAAATGCAGATGGCGCATATTCTGCCTCAGTGGCCTTCGGCAAAACGAATTATCTTGTCGTCTGGCAAAGTCAAAACGGCGGTTCGAGCTACCAGACTTACGGAGCTTTTGTATCTCTAAACGGCCACGCGGGAAGTCCATTTCAAATCAACCAGACCGCTTCGGCGGATCAAAATCCGCCCGCGGTCGCGTTTGACGGGACAAATTATCTGGTCGCGTGGAGTTGGGACGATGGTTCTGGCTCTGTGGATATTTACGGGCGGCTGGTTTCACAAACCGGAACTTTTCCGGGGAGCGAACTCCAGTTGGCCACCGGGCCGGGCACCCAGATGCTTCCAACGCTGGCTTTTGACGGCGCAAACTACCTGATGGCTTGGAGCTACTTTCCAGGCACAGGGTTCGGCAGTGGAACCAATTCAAGCATTTACTTTCAATTCTTCAATCGTTCCGGCAGCCCGACCAACTCTGAATTTACCATATTCAGCGCACAGGGAACCAACAGTCCTTTGTTGGCCGGTCTTGTTTTTGACGGAACACGGTTTGCAGCGGTCGCCACCTTGGGAACGGTCATAACAGGCACAGACGGCAATGTCACCGGTTTGCCGAGCGGCGAGGTTTTTGGGGCGTTCATCCCCAGCAGCACGGCGGTGCAGGTGACGACGACATCGCTGCCCGACGGCACGACCAACGTGCCTTACAGCCAGACGCTGACGGCTTCCGGCGGTCAGACGCCATACACCTGGACGCTGGTTTCAAATTCTTTGCCCGCCGGTTTGAGCCTGTCGAGCGGCGGTGTGATTTCCGGAACGCCGACGACCGCCATCACCACCAACTTCATCGTGCAGGTGAAAGACAACACCAACAGCATTGCGACGCAGGCGCTGTCGCTGACGATTGATGCACTGGACACCAGCGTCGTCTTCACCGTCACGCCAAGCTCCGTCACCAACACTTACAACGGCCCGATCATGCTGACGGTGACCGGCCTGAAAACCAACGAGACGGTGACGGTTCAAAAATTTCTTGATGCGAACACGAATGGCGTGATTGACGCCGGAGACCTTCTGGTGCAGCAGTTTAATTTGACGGACGGGACAAATGTCGTGATCGGCGGCGTGACGAACATCAACGTGCCGGGCGATTTGAATCCGACAAACGGCGCGATCACGGCGGCGCTGAATTTTCAGGCTGACTTCGTGCAGACCCTCGTCGGGAAATATTTGCTCAAGCTGACGAGTCCAACCAGCCATTTCACGCCCATCACAAATTTATTTGCGGTCACGAATTTTCCCTTCGCGCAGAAATTCACCGGCACGGTGGTCAGCAATGGCGTGGCCGTTCCCAATGCCGGCATCCTGCTGTTTCCGGCGGCGGCGGACAGCAATCCGGTGGGCGGCGCGGTGGCGAACAATTCCGGCGTTTACACCATCCAGATGCCGGCGGGAACTTATTCACTGGTGCCATTCAAGGCTAATCTTGTCGCCAATTTTTCGGGCGCGCCGGCGCTCACTTTGAGCAACAACGCGACGTTCACCACCAACCTGACCCTCATTCCGGCGACAAACAGCATTTCCGGCCAGGTCGTGGATGCCAACAATTCCGGCGTCGGATTGCCGGGGCTTTTGGTGCCGGTCCAGCCCAAGGACAGAAGCCTGCTGGCAACGTGCTTTACCGACACCAATGGCAATTTCACTGCGGGGGTGATTGCCAACCAATGGAGAGTTGGAGGCGACAGCGCCGGTCCTGCTTTTCTTGGTTATGTCACGCTGCAAAACAAAACGACGACTGACACCACAACCGGCAGCGTGTCGGGCGTGTCCATCGCCCTGCCGAAGGCGACGGCGTTGTTTTACGGCACGGTCAAGGACGTTTTTGGAAATCCGTTGCCGGGAGTTGTCGCCATTCGCGCCGACGACAATAACAACGGTTTGTATGAGGCGGATGGCTACACGGATACGAACGGAAATTACGCCACTGCCGCGATTGGCGGGCTTGGCGGCAACGATCCATGGCAGGTGCAGATTGACAATCCGGGCAGCTTCACCAATTACATCTTTTCACAACCAGCATTTGATCAAAATGGCGGCGGCACGAACATCAATATCGGCCAGGCCGTGCTGGTAAATTTCACCGCCGTCATGGCGACCAATCACATCTCTGGCAATATCAAGTTCAACGGCACGAACATCGTGGGCGTGGGTGTGGATGCCTACGCAACCATCAGCAATGTGGATTACAACGTCAATGTGGACACGGACACCAACGGCAATTACTCGTTCAACGTCGCCAACAGTGGCTGGAACGTCGGCGTCAATCAACAAGGCGGCAGCGACAGTTTGGACAACATGCTCGGCAGCGGCAATTATCAGCCCCCGAACGAACAAAGCATCACCATCTCCAACAACAACGGCGTCGCGAACTTCATCGTCCAAGGCTACACCACGTTTGTGAGCGGACAGGTGGTTGATGACAGCGGAAGTCCCGTGACCTTCATGAATGTCTTCGCCCAAACCAACAGTGGAGGCAACACTGTAGGCTTTTCCTCCCAGGCCACGACCGATTCGGGCGGAAATTTCCGGATGGGCATTGTCGGCGGGAATTACACGCTCTTTTTGAACAGCGACCCGAACACCGGCTATCCATCACTCAACTTGGTGGGACCCACCGTGCCGGTCAGCTTCACCAACGGTGTCAACATCACTAATTTTATTCTCATCGCCCCGCGCGTCACGGGCGCGATCCAGGCGCAGGTCAACAATCCCAGTAGTGCTGGCGTTTCGGGCATCGGAGTTTTCGCTACGCTCACGGCCGGCACCACCAATTATTCCAGTGAGCAGATTCAAACGGACGGTTCGGGCGCGGCCAATGTGCCGGTCTGCAACGGCAACTGGCAGGTGAGCCTGAACGGCAACGACGTGCAGAACGCCGGCTACTCGACCCCCGCTTCCCAAAATCTCACCGTCTCCGGCAACACCCCGTCGGTGACATTTACCCTCGGCAGCGTTTCACCGTTGCAAATTACGACGACTTCCCTGCCTGACGGAATTGTGGGCGGGCAATACAACCAGCAATTAAGCGCTTCCGGCGGACAACCGTCATATTCTTGGTCGCTGACCCCGGGCTCGCTGGCATTGCCTCCCGGATTCAGTCTTTCAACGGGCGGCAACATTTCCGGCACCCCGACGAATGCGCCATTTGGCGGGACGAATTATAATTTTTCCGTGCGCGTGACTGATAATTCCGCGAACACGGTGGATCAATCGTTGTCGTTGACAGTCTATCCCGCCCTTACCATTTCCACCAATAATCTGCCAAACGGCACAAACGGCATACCTTACACCGCGCAAATTTTGATTTCTGGGGGCGATACGGCGGGCGGCTACAGTCCGATTCTAAATGGTTCGCTCCCGCCGGGTTTGAATTTCTCTTATGGCACCCTCACCAGTTCAAACGAGTTCTTTGTCATTTCCGGCACGCCGACCAGCAGCGGCACCTTTTCATTCAACGGAGGTGCCACTGACACCGATGGCAACCAGGTGCAAACCAATTTTTCAATCACCATCCTGGCTTCCTTGCAAATCACGACGACCACCCTGACCAATGCCACGGTCGGAGCCGCCTACACGAATCAACTGAAAGGTTCCGGCGGCACGACACCTTACACCTGGACCATCGCCAACGGTTCGCAACCGCTGCCATCCGCGCTGACGCTTTCGACCAACGGCGGAATTTCCGGCGTGCCGGCGTCCGTCGGGACGAACAGTTTCATTGTGCGCCTGACCGATCATAATTCGCTCACCGTCACCCATTCGTTCACGCTCGTCGTCAATCCCAAGCCAGCTCTTGGTTCGCCAAGCTGGCAGACAAACCGGTTCCAAATCCGGCTCACCGGTGCGGTAAACCAGAATTACACGGTCCAGATGTCCACCAATTTAAGTTCCACAAACTGGACTTCGCTTTTCATCACCAACAGCGCCACCACCAATGTGTTCAATTTGACCGACCCCAACGCCACCAACAAACAGCGCTTCTACCGCATTTTGATCGGCCCGTGATCAGCCGCCCAGATAGGCGCTTTTGACCTGCGGATTCTGACTCAACGCGGCGGAATCGTCCTGCAAGATGATTTTCCCCGTTTCGAGGACGTAGCCGAAATGTGAAATTTCCAGCGCAAGGTTTGCATTCTGCTCCACCAGCAAAATCGTCAAGCCTTGATCGCGGTTGATTTCCACAATTTTCTCGAAAATGGTTTTCACCAGCAAAGGCGCAAGTCCAAGCGACGGCTCGTCAAGAAGAAGTAATTTCGGCCTGCTCATCAGCGCCCGACCGATGGCCAGCATCTGCTGTTCGCCGCCACTCAAAGTTCCTGCGACCTGCTTTTGGCGTTCCCGCAATCGCGGAAACAGGCTGAAAACATGGTCGAGTTCACGCCGGACGATCTGCTTGTCCCTCTGCAAATACGCGCCAAGCTGCAAATTTTCCAGCACCGTCAAATTCGCAAAAATCATCCTGCCTTCAGGAACATGCGAAATTCCGCGCGCAACAATTTGGTGCGGCGGCAGACCGGCGATGTTTTTGCCGTCGTAAAGAATCTCGCCCGACTTCGGTTTGAGCAAACCGGAAATTGTCTTGAGAGTCGTCGTCTTGCCCGCGCCGTTCGCGCCGATGAGCGTGACGATGCTGCCTGCCTTCACAGACAAAGAAACTCCATGCAGCGCTGGAATAGCGCCGTAGCCGACGAAAAGATTTTTTATTTCCAACATGGTTTAACTGCCAAGATATGCTTCGATGACTTTTGAATTTGCCCGGATTTCCTCCGGCTTTCCTTCGGCGATTTTAATCCCGTAATCGAGAACGGCGATGCGCTCACAAATGCCCATCACAACCTGCATGTCGTGTTCGACGAGCAAGACAGAAATCTGATACTTATCCTTGATGAATTGGATCAGCCGCATCAGTTCAATTTTTTCGATCGCGTTCATGCCTGCGGCGGGTTCATCAAGCAAAAGCAATTTCGGCCTCGTCGCCAGCGCGCGGACTATTTCCAACCGCCGTTGGTCACCGTAGCTCAAGCCATTCGCCAGCGCATCGCGAAATTTTCCAAGTTGAAAAATTTCCAGAAGCGCCATCACTTCGTCCGCGATTTCCTTTTCTCCGTCGCGGAAGGCGCTTCCTCGCCAGAGCGCGTTACGAACGCCGCGTGGACAATGCAATTGCGCGGTGATGCGCACGTTGTCGAAAACCGTCATCGAGCCGAACAGCCGGATGTTTTGAAACGTTCGCGCGATGCCATGCCTAGTAATCTGATGCGGCTTGCGGCCAACGAGAGATCGGTTGTCAAAAATAATTTCGCCGCCCGTCGGCTGATAAACGCCGGTGATCAAATTGAACACCGTTGTTTTGCCCGCGCCGTTCGGGCCGATGAGACCGACGAGTTCGTTGCGCCCGATCTGCAAATCCAGCTCCGATACCGCCGTGAGGCCGCCGAAGCGGATGGTGGCTTTGTCAATTTGGAGAAGCGCGGTCATTTTATTTTGACAGCGATTTTCTCAAGCTGAAAAGTCCCTGCGGTCGCGTAAGCATTAAAATTATCAATAGCAACGAATAAATGATCATCCTTGTGTCACTGACCCAGACGAACGGATGTGCGGTTACGATGCCGGGAATGTGTTCAATGTCGGCTATCGCTCGCAATCCTTCCGGCAGCAGTGTCAGCAAAATCGCGGCGATGATGACGCCGATGGTGTTGCCCATGCCGCCGAGGATGACCATTACGACGATGGCGATGGATTGCATGAAATTGAATCCGCCCGGCGTGATGAACTGTTTCGAGTGCGCATAAAGTCCGCCCGCGATGCCCGCGAAAAATGCGCCGACGACGAACGCGGTGACTTTGTATTTAGTCGTGCTGATGCCCATCGCCGAGGCCGCAACTTCGTCGTCGCGCACAGCGATGAAGCCGCGGCCGTAAGTGGAATGGACGAGGGCGGTGACGACATAAACCGTTACGGCGGCAAAACCGAACGCCCAGAAAAAATTCGTCCAGCCGTGCATCACGCTCAAGCCGCGCGCCCCGCCGACGGATTGCATGTTCTGAAAAACGACGCGGATGATTTCGCCGAAACCGAGCGTGACGATGGCGAGATAATCACCCCGCAGACGCAGCGTGGGAATGCCAACCAACAATCCCGCCACCGCCGCGAGCAATCCCCCCGCGAGTAGCGCACCGAGGAAAACCGCGATGGATAAATATGGATTCAATTCGCCGAATTGATTCGTGATGGCCGCCGCCGTGTAAGCGCCGACGGCCATGAAACCGGCGTGCCCGAGCGAAAATTGTCCGGTGTAGCCGTTGATGAGATTAAGGCTTACGGCGAGGATGATGTTGATGCCGATGTCATAGCTGATGAACAGCCAGTAGGAATTGATTTGATTGGCAAACAGCGAAACTAAAAAACACAGAACGAGCGCGCCGAGAAAAAAAGTTTTGGCGTGGCGGATGTTCATACCTTTTCAATTTCCTTTTTGCCGAGCAAGCCGGACGGTTTGACGAGCAAAATTATAATTAAAATTCCAAACGCAATCGCGTCGCGGTAGGTCGAGGAGATATAACCGGCTACGAGCGTTTCGGTGACGCCGATGATGACGCCGCCGAGCGCCGCGCCGGGAAGGTTGCCGATGCCTCCGAGCACCGCCGCTACAAACGCCTTCAGCCCCGGCAAAACTCCCATCAGCGGATCAATAGACGGATAATTGACGGCGAACAATATTCCAGCCGCCGCCGCCAGCGCCGAACCGAGGCCGAACGTGAACGAGATGACGATGTCGGTATTGATGCCCATCAGCGCGGCGGCCTCGGGATTGAACGACAGCGCGCGCATCGCCATTCCGATTTTGGTTTTGAGCACGATGAAGCGGAGCGCGAGCAGCAGAATCAAAGTGACGGCGAACACGATGATTTGATTGCTGTTAAGGCTCAAGCCGCTGAGTTGAGTGATGTGATACTCCGGAAATATCGTTGGAAAACTTTTGGGCGCTGCACCAAACACATGGTCGTTCTGGCAGGTGTATTCGATCAAAAGCGAAACGCCAATCGCTGTGATGAGCACGGTCAATTTCGGACTACGACGCAACGGACGATAGGCGAGTTTTTCAATCAAGATGCCGACGACCGCGCAAATCGCCATCGAGATTCCCATGACGGCAAGTCCGCCGCCGATGGATGGCATCGGCAAAAACATCGCGACTTTCGGCGCAAGATAAAATCCGGCGAATGCGCCGAGCATGAAGATGTCGCCATGTGCAAAATTAATGAACCGCAGAATCCCATAAACCATCGTGTAGCCGAGCGCGATGAGCGCGAGAATGGAGCCGAGCGCGAGACCGTTGATCAACTGCTGTAGAAATTCAGTCATGCCTTACGGCTGCACTGTTTGGACATATTGGAACTGTCCGTTATTGATCGTCAAAATCACGGCGGCCTTGGAGGCGTTGCGGTTTGCGTCAATTGTGATTTTGCCGGTGACGCCGGCAAAATTCTTCGTAGCCGCCAGTGCGTCGCGGACTTTTGCTCCGTCGGTGGTTCCCGCCGTTTTCATCGCGGCGGCCAGAATCATCGCCGAATCGTAGCCGAGCGCAGCCATCGCGTCGGGCGTCGAATTGTATTTGGCTTTGAATTCCTTGACGAAGTTTTGCACGGCGGGCGAGGTGTCCTGTGGTGAATAATGCGTGGAAAAATAATCGCCTTCCAGCGCCGCGCCGCCGATGGGCACGAGCGCGGAAGATTCCCAGCCATCACCACCAAACAGTGGCACGGTGATGCCGAGCTGTTTTGCCTGCAACGCGATCAGCCCGACCTCGGTGTAATATCCGGGAACAAAAATGCCGTCGGGATTCGCCGCTTTGATGGCGGTCAGTTCCGCGCTGAAATCCTTGTCGCCGCTGCTGTAATTTTGTTCAGCCGCAATTTTTCCGCCGTCGGCTACAAAACCTTCCTTGAAAAATTTCGCCAGACCTAGGCTGTAATCGCTCTTCGCATCCGTCAAAACCGCGACGTTTTGCAGCTTGAGCGTCTTGCGCGAAAAATTCGCCATGACCGTCCCCTGAAACGGATCAATGAAACAGACGCGAAAAATGTAATCGCCGGCTTCTGTGACTTTCGGGTTCGTGGACGCGGGCGAAATCATCGGGATTTTATTTTCCTGACAAATTGGCGCGGCTTCGAGCGAGCGCGACGAAGCGACTTCGCCCAAAATTGCCACCACGCCGTCGCTGGAAATCAATTTGCGCACGACCGTCGCTGGCTGGCCGGCCTGCGACTGATCATCTTCCATGTGCAGCTCCAGTTTTTTGCCAAGCACGCCGTCGGCGGCGTTTAAATCGTCAATCGCCAGTTGCGTGCCCTGGTGCGACGACTGGCCGAACGTGGCCTCGCTGCCGGTCATGGACGCGAACTCGCCGACCTTGATGACGTCGCTGGTCGCGAAGGATTCGCCCGGCGGTTTGTTGCAGCCGCTGAGAAAAAGTGAAACCGCCAGGACGGCAGCTGAAAGAATTTGCCCGCGCCAGATTTTCATAAAAACTCCAAGTTCGGTTTGTTGTCGAAAAACCTCCGTCAGCCTAAACGGTTGTGGCGGAGTTTCAAGCTTTTGCAGGGCTGCGGGCAGTTCAAACAGATAATTCAAACAAGTGTTTGACAAACAGCCCGAGTGAAAATAAATTCTCCGTCCAATGAAATGGAAGATATTTACAGGAGTCGGAGTCGTGCTGGTGGTTTTTGTTGTGATTGCCACCGTCAAGGCGCTGCAAATCGGCAAGATGATCGGGTTCGCCAAAACATTTGCGCCGCCGCCGGAGACAATTTCGTCCGCCGTGGCGCAGCAGGAAAGCTGGCAGGATTCACTAACTGCGGTCGGTTCGATTGACCCGCAAAACGGCGTGACGCTCGCGCCGGAAGTCGCGGGTATGGTGACGCAGATTGCCGTCGCGGACGGCACGGTGGTGGCGAAGGGCGATTTACTGATGCAACTGGACACCTCCACCGAGGAGGCGCAATTGCGCGCGGCGGAGGCGCAAACGGAATTGTCGCGGCTCAATTTCGAGCGGGCGAAGAGTTTGCGCGCGGACAATACCGTTTCCCAATCTGAACTGGACCA
This sequence comes from Limisphaerales bacterium, assembly GCA_003133815.1. GTDB lineage: Bacteria > Verrucomicrobiota > Verrucomicrobiia > Limisphaerales > UBA11358 > UBA11358. The sequence goes on from PKZR01000200.1 coordinate 10,048, forward strand.
GGCGGATGCGACGTTCAAACAGGATGCGGCCAACGCCGATGTCATCCGCGCAACCATCGAAAAGAAAACCATCCGCGCACCGTTCGCCGGGCGGCTGGGCATCTGGCAGGTGAACGTAGGTGCGTCGGTGGACGCACGCCGTTCGTTAATTTCTCTGCAATCGCTGACGCCGGTATATGCGGATTTTTCGCTGCCGCAACAGGATTTATCACAGGTCGAAACCGGGTTGGTGGTTCAGGTCACCTGCGATGCGTATCCCGGCAAAAAATTCACCGGCACATTGACAGCAATCAATCCCGACCTGGACGCTACAACGCGAAGCGTGCCGTTGCGCGCGACGTTTGAAAATGCGGATCAATTGCTGCGGCCCGGAATGTTCGTGCGCGCCGAGGTTGTTTTGCCGCAGACGCAACCGGTGCTGGCGGTGCCGGCGACGGCAATCTTGAGCGCGCCGTTTGGCGACTCGGTTTATGTCATCAATCCGCAAGTGGCCAACGGCGTGACGAACCTGGTCGTGCAGCAGAAATTTGTCCGCACTGGCCGCATGCACGGCGATTTTGTGAGCGTGGAAAACGGATTGCAGCCCGGCGACCGCGTGGTGACGGCGGGTCTTTTCAAATTGCACAACGGCGCGAGCGTCCAGGAAAACAACACCGACACGCCGCAACCTTCGAACTCCCCGAATCCGCCGAACAGCTAAACCCGCGCGCATGAAATCTTTTACGGATCTTTTCATCCGCCGGCCGGTGCTGGCGACGGTCGTGAGCCTGATCATTTTGATCGCCGGCTTGCAGGCCATCCGCTCGCTCAACGTCCGGCAATATCCGCGCAGCGAAAATGCGACAATCACCGTGACGACGGTTTACGTCGGTGCGAGCGCGAACCTGGTGCGCGGTTTCGTCACGCAGCCGCTTGAACGCACGATTGCGGCGGCGGACGGCATTGATTACATGGAATCCGCCAGCAAGCTCGGGCTTTCCACAATCACCGTCCACTTGCGGTTAAATTACGATTCCAAAAAGGCGCTCGCCGAAATCAGCTCCAAGGTGGATCAAGTCCGCAACGATTTGCCGCCCGAGGCGGAAATTCCCACGCTGACCATCGCCACGGCGGATTCGCAATTCGCCTCGTGCTACCTGAGTTTCACTTCGGACATTTTGGAGGCGAACCAAATCACGGATTATCTCACGCGCGTCGTGCAGCCGCGCCTGACCGCGCTCGAAGGCGTGCAGACGGCGGACATCCTCGGCGGACGCACGTTCGCGATGCGCATCTGGCTCAAACCTGACCGGCTCGCGGCGTTCAACATCAGTCCGAATGAAGTCCGCACGGCGCTGGCGGCGAACAATTTTCTTTCCGCCGTCGGCCAGACGAAAGGTTCGCTGGTCTCGGTGAATTTGACGGCGAACACGGATTTGCGTTCCGTGGATGAATTCAAAAATCTCGTCGTGCGCCGCAACGGCGACCAGCTCGTGCGCTTGAGCGACATCGCCGACGTGGTGCTCGGCGCGGAGGATTACAATTCCGAGGTGCGCTTCAGCGGCGAACGCGCCGTGTTCATGGGCATCTGGGCGCTGCCGAACGCGAACTCGCTCGATGTCATCAAACGCGTCCGCGCCGAAATGGACGCCATCCAAAAAGATTTGCCGACCGGCCTTCAGGCGCGCGTGGCTTATGACGCGACCAAATATATTTCAGACGCGCTGCACGAGGTCGTAAAAACGCTCATCATCACGCTTGCCATTGTGTCCGTGGTGATTTTCCTTTTCCTCGGCTCGTTCCGCTCGGTGCTGATTCCGCTCGTCGCGATTCCGCTATCGCTCATCGGTGCCGTTTTCCTGATGCAAATTTTCGGCTTCACGCTGAACCTGCTGACGCTGCTGGCAATTGTCCTGGCCGTCGGCTTGGTCGTGGACGACGCCATCGTCATCGTCGAAAACGTCGAGCGCCACATCCGCGAAGGATTGACGCCGGTGAACGCCGCGTTGCAAGGCGCGCGCGAACTGGTTGGCCCGGTCATCGCCATGACCATCACGCTCGCGGCGGTCTATGCGCCGATTGCCTTTCAAGGCGGGCTCACCGGCTCGCTCTTCCGCGAATTTGCGCTGACGCTCGCGGGCGCCGTTTTCATTTCGGGCATCGTCGCACTGACCTTGTCACCGGTGATGGCGTCGCGGTTGTTGAGGCATGACCGCGAAGACCGGGGATTTGTCGGACATATCAACCGCCAGTTTGACCGGCTGAAAAATTTTTACGGGCGCGTTCTGGACTGGACGCTTGCGCGGCGTCCACTGGTTTACACGATTTGGATCGGGCTGTCGCTGCTGACGCTGCCGATGTTCAAGATGGCATGGCAGGCGAAGGAAACCGCGCCGACGGAAGACCAGGGAGTCATTTTCGGCGTTGTCGAAACGCCGCCGGACGCGACCATCGAGCAGACTTCATTTTATGCGGACGTGGCCGGACGCGCCTTCGCCAATGTGCCGGAAAAGGAGCAGGTTTTCCAATTGACCCAGCCGGACTTCGGTTTCGGCGGCATGGTGCTCAAGCCGTGGGGCGAACGGAAGCGGACGGTTTTTCAGATCGTGCCCGAAACACAGATGATGGTGAACCGGCTTCCCGGCATCCGCATGTTCATGGTCACGCCGCCGCCGCTGCCGACGGGTGGTGAAAATTTTCCGATGAACCTGATTTTGTCCTCGACCGCCGAGCCGGACCAGATTTTGAAATACGCGCAGCAGTTGCAGCAGGAATGCGCGACGAACGGCATGTTCGCCTTTCCGCCGATGATTGACACGAAGGTGGACCAGCCGGAAGTGGAACTGGTGATTGACCGCGACAAGGTCGCCTCGCTTGGCCTCGACCTGCAATCGGTCGGCTCCGATTTGGGCGCGCTCGTCGGCGGCAATTACGTGAACCGCTTCGACCTCGCAGGCCGCAGCTACAAGGTCATCCCGCAGCTCGAACGCGGCGCACGATTGAACGCTGCGCAATTGGAAAATACCTACGTCCGCGGGCCGAGCAGCCAGTTGATTCCCGTCAGCACCTTCGCGCATCTCGAAAAACACACGACGCCGCGCGCGCTGAACCGGTTCCAGCAGTTGAACTCCGT
>PKZR01000151.1:0-3473 GCA_003133815.1 Limisphaerales bacterium
GGCCAAACAGCTTGTCCTCGTCCTGAACAACATGGCCAAGAAAATCGCCAAGGAGAACAAATGAAGTTGGTGGTCCGTTCGCTCGCGCTGGGCGGGATTCTTTTCAGCGCCGCAAATTTATTCGCGCAAACGCCGTTCCAGTTTCCCACGGCCAACCACGCGCTTTACGAGGTCGGCAACGAGCTGAAATTCTTCGCGCCCACTTCGCCCGACCGGCCGTGGACCACCGGCAGCTTCGGTTGCGTCCGCAGCGACGGCTGGCAGATGCACGAGGGGCTCGACATCCTCCACCAGCACACCGACCGCTACGGCGAACCGACCGATCCCGTTCTGGCCACCGCCGACGGCACCGTGATGTATGTCAACAACAAGCCCGGCCTGTCCAACTACGGCAAATACATCGTCATCCGCCACGTCGTCGAGGGCATCGAGATTTATTCGCTCTACGCGCATTTGAGCGAAGCGAGCGTGAAGGCCGGCCAGAATGTCCGCGCCGACCAGCCCATCGCCATCATGGGCCGCACATCGAACACCAGCGAACGCATTGATAAGAACCGCGCGCACGTCCATTTTGAATTGAACGTGCTGGTGAACGACAACTACGCCGCGTGGTTCAAGAAAAATTCCGCCGGCGAGCGCAACGACCATGGCGAATGGAACGGTCAAAACCTGAACGGACTGGACGAGCGCGAGATTCTGCTGGGCGAGCATAATCCGGTCTCGAAATTCAGCCTGCTGACTTTTCTCCGCAGCCAGACGGAGCTTTGCCGCGTGCTCGTGCGTGCGACGAATTTCCCTTATTTGAAACGTTACGCCGCGCTTGTGCTTAGAAATCCGAAGGCCGAAAAGGAGGGGATTGCCGGTTACGAAATCGCGCTGAACTACAACGGCGTTGCGTTCGCGCTAATGCCGCGCGCGGAATCGGAGATCAAGAGCCGCGCGAAGTTTCAACTGCTCTCTGTGAATGAACCGGTTGAAAGGGCAAATTCCTGCCGCAAACTGGTCGTCCAGCGCGGCGGTCATTGGGAGCTGGGCAACGAAGGATTGCGGGAACTGGAATTGCTGACCTACTGAACCGCCAAATTTCACTGGCGATTCGGTGCGGCTGGCGTATTTTATTTCCCAACCATGGGTTGCGGTAAGGTGAATAATTTTAGGCTACTGGATTTCCGGCATGTCTTCTGCATGGCGGCGATGGTTGGCTGCCTGGTTCCGGGAAATATCAGGGCGCAAAGCTACCGTTTTCCATGGGGCGGCTACGGCCACGATGCGCAGCACGACGCGATTGCACCGGCACCCTCCCAGCCGTTGAACCGCATCGTATGGCAAACTCCGGTGGACTTGAACCCGCAATACAGTGGTAGTGAATTGCTCATCCATTATGGATCGCCATCCATCACCCGTTCCAACACGGTCATCGTGCCGGTGAAAACAGGCGCGGCTGGCGGTTTTGAAGTTGAAGCGCTCACGGGTGCGACGGGTGCAACCAACTGGGTACAGGCATCGGACTATGCCCTGCCGCCACACTCTTGGACCCCCAGTTTTTCAGGCGTGCTGACTCCGAAGAACCGGTTTTATTTTCCCGGAGCCGGCGGCACGGTTTATTATTGCGACACACCGGACACGAACGCCTCGCCGGTCATCGGGCAAATCGCATTTTACGGACTGGCCAACTACATGGCCAGCGCCAGCACCTATTCAAACAACGTATTTATTGACACGCCCATCACCTCGGACAGGTATGGAAATATTTTCTTCGGTTTTCAAGTCATCGGCTCCACGCCATTGAATCTTCAGGGCGGCATCGCACGGATTGATTACAATGGAACATGCACATGGCTAGCCGCCAGCAATGCCGCGGGCGATTCTGCGATAAAAAAAGTTTCCCAGAACTGCGCCCCGGCGTTGAGCAACGATCACAAGACTCTCTATTTCGCGGTCAACAACAGTTCTACCTGGTCTGATTTTTCTGATTACGGTTATCTGGTGTCGGTGGACAGCCGGACTCTTTCGCCAATTGCAAAGGTTCGGCTCAAAGATGTGAAGAATCCCGGCAACGACGCCTATGTGCCGGATGATGGCACGGCCTCGCCCATGGTCGGACCTGATGGGGATGTCTATTATGGTGTATTGGAAAATCCATTCCCTGCAAACCATGACCGCGGCTGGATGTTGCATTTTAACGGCGCGCTCACGCAAAGCAAACTGCCTGGAGCATTTGGGTGGGACGACACGGCTTCCGTTGTCCCCGCTTCGATGGTTCCTTTCTATCATGGCAGTTCACCCTATTTGTTGATGACCAAGTATAATAATTATGTTGAAGCTGGCGGCAACGGCGTCAATAAAATCGCCATCCTCGATCCGCAAAATACCGAGACCGACCCGATTTCCGGCGCGACAACGATGAATGAAGTCCTCACCATCGCCGGCCCCACGCCCGATGCGGAATTTACAAACGAATATCCCAACGCCGTTCACGAGTGGTGCATCAATTCTGCCTCCATTGACCCGTCCACAAAATCTGTTCTGGCAAACAACGAGGATGGGCGTCTATATCGCTGGGACTTGACCTCCAACACACTTTCGCAGACCAACATCCTGACCACTGGCCTCGGCGAGGCTTACACGCCCACCATCGTCGGGGTAAATGGAATCGTCTATGCCATCAACAACGCAATCCTGTTTGCCATCGGCCGCTGACAAATATCCGCAATGCGCATAAAACAATTCATGCTGCTGCCGGTTCTGACGCTGCTGTTGTCCGCCGCGCACGCGCAGAATTTGTCGTTTAATCTCACGCCTGCGGCGCAATCGGGCGTCGGAACCGGCGAAGTTTACTTCACCGGCGCGTTGACCAACACCGGCCCGACGACCAATTTCCTCAACAACATCCAGTTCGCCTTCACCGGCGCGGCGACCAACTATTTCATGGCGGACACAAATGTTTTCTTCGCCAATGTCCCCGGCATTTTACTGCCCGGCGATACCTACACCGATGTTGTTTTTGGCGTCGTCATCAGTCCAGCAACCCCGCCCGGCAATTATTCCGGTACGGTCACCATCCAGGGCGGCACGAATATTTTTGACGCAACAAGCTCGTCAGGACAGTCGTTCCAAATTTCCCTCCCGCCTGTGGAGCTGGGCATTAATGTTTCCGGCGGCGACCTCATCTTCTCATGGCCGTCGCCGCCGGGAATCTTTGTGTTGCAACACATTTCCGATCTGACCACGACAAACTGGACTTCGGTGACGAACACCGTGGCAACGACCAATTATCTGAATCAGGTAATGTTCCCGCCAGCCGCAGCCAGCCAGTTTTACCGGCTGCAATATCCGTGATGAACAGGGGTGCTTGTCATGAGCACTCAATCAAAAAATTTAACCACGGATTAACACGGATGGACACGGATTAAAAACGCGGAAATCAATAAACCAGCACCGCCGCCTTCCGCCGTAGCAGCCGACGTGAGTCG
>PKZR01000151.1:3531-4542 GCA_003133815.1 Limisphaerales bacterium
GGCGGCATCCTGCGCGGATTTGACGACATCCTCAAACTTCTCATCCGCCGTATTTGGCTCCTTCAATTTCGGTGCCAGGTCTGGGACAGACTCCAGGAAGCTCAACAGCAGGCTGCTCTTGACCGCGTAATTCACTGGTGGCCGTCCGCAAGGACCTCCGGGAGCGAGCCGCTCATGGCCAATGCGGTTGAAGCATCCAGTTTTGCGGAAACGATGCCGATGACGTTGCCCCGCTCATCCACCAGCGCCGCCGAGAATGTGACGAGTGACGGGTGACAAGTGACGTGAATCATGTCACTCGCCACTTGTCACACGTCACCTTTTTTGGGGTGAAAATCCCTGCAACGACGGATCGGGAAAACCAATCGTCGCCACCGTGCCGCCCAGATNNAAAACCAATCGTCGCCACCGTGGCTATAATTTTTCTAAAACTTTTGTAAGAAGCGCGCCAAAAATAATCGCGCAAACACCAATTATCGCCGCCCAACGGACAGCCTTGATTTCTTCTACGGTAAGTCGGCGCTGCCATTCATGTTCAGCAAGTCGCCATTCCGGCTCATCCTGTTTGAAATCACTCTGCCATTCCGCGAGAGATTTATCGTCCATCACTGAAAGTTTTCGTCGATCAAATGATTTGAATGATTCACGATGTCTCCGTGCAATTGAGGCGTCTAATTCAGCCTTTTCAAGTTCTTCTAAAAACAATCTTCCTTTCGGTTTCGGGAGACCAGTAATGACAGTTGATGGAAACATACCGCTACTGTCCATGTTAACTTCACCATCAAGATAATCGCTATTAATGAGTTCCGACTGGAGAACCATGTTACGTTGTGTGGGCTGAAGCGAATCTGGAAAATCAATTCGTTCTCTTAATAGTCGAATATACGCTTGTCGTGCAGTTTCAATCCCCGTTGTATTCGTGTTCATTTTCTGAAATAATGACATGCAAACAGCTCAAGGCAAAAGCACCGCGCGGTAAAATTTATTTCCGGCTATGGGATTTTGGTCAAT
>PKZR01000212.1:0-7536 GCA_003133815.1 Limisphaerales bacterium
CCAACCGGCTGGAACTGGAGTTCAAATGCATCTGTTGGAACCTCAAACGGCTGGCAACTTTGAGCGCGACATGAAAGGCCACGCTCGAAACACGCTCCGGTTGGTTCAAACCGGTCAAAACCGGGGCGCTCAACCGTGTGCAACGGACGCGACCAACACAATTTTCCCTTCGTAAAATACGACGACATCAAATCAAATGCTCAAAACCATGTTTTTCAGAGGTCTCGAATACTGAAATATTCCAGATCAAAGAAGAATGGGCCTTGGCGAGGCGTGGGCGGAAACGCGGAGTGAGCCGGAGCCAACAGCCGGTTCACAACGTCCGGCTCACTTTTGTCCTGCTTTTCATTGCAACAATCTTCGTGTTCGACTCCAACCGTGGAACGGAGATCAGACAGATTGCCTCGGCAAAGTTTCATCAGGTGCTGAAACATTCGTCAGGTTCAACCAACCTTCGCCAGCACGTCATCAATTACGAGAACCAGTTTGACCAAATCACGAAGTAAATTCCCTTTCAAGTGACAGGCCGGAGTCACGTTTCCGGCCAGTGCCTTTTTTTGCGGATCCACTCCAACAGACCCAATGCAAGATAAAGCGCGGACAAAAGAATCATCAGGGAATCGATTCTTGGCGCTCCGATTCCGGTAAGTTCGCCAAGGTCGTGATGAAAGGGGGCGGCAAATGCCACCGCCGTCATCAGAGTGGACAACAGGATGTATACCACCAATTGCATGCGGGACGGTGCCACCAGTATTCGTTTCAGATGCTCAAAACCCGCCGCCCCAAATCCATTGTCCGTTGGGATATTTCATCATCCGCAGGCTGTTGGTTTGCGAACCGCCGCCTTTCCATTGGACTTCATAGGGAATCATCACCCACTGGTTTCCGGATTCCTTGTAAGGTTCGCCCATGCTGACAACCTCCAGTCCGCTCACCGCATCCTTGACTCTGGCGGTGAAGATGTCGTCGAATTGTTTGCCCTTTGGCGCATCCGGCGGCCAGGACTTGGCGACGGCGGCCCAATCCGAGTTTTTCATGGCATTGAAGAAATCCATGGCGGCCTGCCTGGCTTCGGAGGCCGCCTGCGTTGGCAGCGGTTTGTGAGGTTTTTGGGGCACACTCGAAGCATCGGGAGGATGATAATGTTGCCAGATTGTTTGGACGGAAAGGACTGCGATGATGGTCACCACCGCAACAAGGATGGATTGTGTTTTCGCGACATAATTCTTGGACTGCATCGGCTCCAATGCAGTTCCATGAATCATGACATGAATTTCATCATCCTGTCATTTGACATGTTTTGTCATTGCGATGACAAGAAAAAGCAAGCCAAGGCCATGCCATGCCGGGACGAGACTGCAATCCGACAAAATAAAAGGCCCTCTCCAACGGAGAGGGCCTGACTGTCAAACTCTATCGCTCGGGCGGAACGCGTTTATTTCAATCTGACGGTATAAAACCGGCCGGGATGATTGACGGCGTCGGTGTCGGTGAAGACCTGGCTGTTGCCACTGAACATGCCTCCACCCACCATCCTCCACTGTGACAACGGGACGGAGAGTGAATCACTGGCCAGCACCGTGTAAGCCTCTCCTGCAGAACCTGAAAGGGTCAAGTGGCAGGTGCCTGAACTTGTCACCGTCTTGCCATTGATGGACACGCCCTTGAACAAGTCGCTCAAATCATTGACATTGGCGACGTAGTTGAAGCCTCCGGCATAGTTGGTGTGGTTGGCCGGGATGGCGTTGCTGACATAGCTCAATCCAAATATCTCCTCCATCGTCTTGAGGTCGGACGAATGGTTGTATTCCAGGCTGCTGGCATACGCGTTGCCCTTGGCCAGCGGCGAGATGATAATCTCCGGCAGCGTGTAGTTGGTGTTGTCCCCGCCCTCGGTCTCGTCCCACCAGATGACAATCACACCGTTGTTGGTGTAAGCCGCCGAGGCCATGATCTGCGGCACCACCGTCGCCAGAAAGTTGTCCCCCTGCGCGATGGACGCCTGGTCTCCGGTATATGTCGTGCCGTTGTAGGTGAACCCGCCGGTCAACGCGCTGTGCGCGTCGTCATACTGGTTGGGCGTGATCCAGTTGTAGCGGCCCACCGCGTTGTTGTTCAGGTCGGTGAACAACTGGCTCAGCTCATAGACGTTCTGGTTGTAGGTGTCGGTGAAGAACGCCATGGGATTGTGCTTGGGCGCATAATTATACTGGCCGGTGCCGTAATAGGGATTGATGACACTGCCGCTGGTGCCTGAGGAGCTGTGCTGCGGCCCGGTGGTCAACTGCAGGTTCTCCTGGTAGTTGTTCCACGGGATGCCCGCCGCGTTCAACTGCGCCGTGAAGTGCGGGGCGGTATAGAAGTTCGTCACGCCGAGCGAGTTTGTGGCCGTGGTCGGATCGCTGTCGGCATCAAAGCCGAAATCCGTCGCGGCCTCCTGCCAGACGTAGTTCGGTTCGGAAGGATGGACGCCAATGCCGGAGTTGAAGTAGCGCGTGGCGTAGGAAACCTGCGCGGCGTTCGCATTGCCGGGCGTGATCAGGCTGTTCAGATAGGGTGCCGCAGGATTGGTGTATATCTGCTCAGGACTCGACAACGGATTGGGCTGCACAAAATTGTGGTTCTCCATGGCCACGACAAAGACATTTTTTATCTGCTGCAAGGCCGCCGCATTGGTGGGAACCGGTGTCGGCGAGGTCTGGAACAAGTCACTGAGGTCATTGACATTGGCGACGTAGTTGAAGTTGCCGGCGTAGTTGGTGTGGTTGGCCGGGATGGCGTTGCTGACATAGCTCAACCCAAAGATCTCCTCCATCGTCTTGAGGTCGGACGAATGGTTGTATTCCAGGCTGCTGGCATACGCGTTGCCCTTGGCCAGCGGCGAGATGATAATCTCAGGGATGGTCTGGTTGGTGGTGTCCCCGCCCTCGGTCTCGTCCCACCAGATGACAATCACGCCGTTGTTGGTGTAGGCCGCCGAGGCCATGATCTGCGGCACCACCGTCGCCAGGAAGTTGTCCCCCTGCGCGATGGACGCCTGGTCGCCGGTAAATGTTGTACCGTTGTAGGTAAACCCGCCGGTCAAGGCGCTGTGCGCGTCGTCATACTGGTTGGGCGTGATCCAGTTGTAGCGGCCCACCGCGTTGTTGTTCAGGTCGGTGAACAACTGACTCAACTCATAGACGTTCTGGTTGAAGGTGTCGGTGAAGAACGCCATGGGATTGTGCTTGGGCGCATAATTATACTGGCCGGTGCCGTAGTAGGGATTGATGACGCTGACGCTGGTACCCGAGGAGCTGTGCTGCGGCCCGGTGGTCAACTGCAGGTTTTCCTGGTAATTCTTCCACAAGATGCCCGTCGCGTTCAACTGCGCGGTGAAGTGCGGCGCGGTGTAGAAGTTTGTCACACCGAGCGAGTTCGTGGCCGTGGTCGGATCGTTGTCGGCATCAAAGCCGAAATCCGTCGCGGCCTCCTGCCAGACATAATTCGGCTCGGAGGGATGCACGCCGATGCCGGTATTGAGGTAGCGCGTGGCATAGGAAACCTGCGCGGCGTTCGCATTGCCTGGCGTGATCAGGCTGTTCAGATAGGGCGCGGCAGGATTGGTGTATATCTGCTCAGGACTCGACAACGGGTTCGGTTGCGTAAAATTATGGTTCTCCATGGCAATCACAAACACCGTCCTGATCTGTTGCAAATCAGCCGATTGGGGTGCGGCTTGAACGGCGGTGATACCAATGGCGCCAGCGATGCTCGCAGCGGCAAAGAGATTTTTTAAGGCTGTAAATCGTTTCATTTGTTTATTTGGTTGAATTGTTTGTCCTATTGCTTTTGAGACTGATGAAAATTTAATTCCACCCTCTTCGTCATCACAATCAGGATGGGAATCCTGGCAGGCAATCACGCTTTGAGTTGAAAACAAACTTTCTTGTCTTCTTTTGTCACCTGCGCGTGACTATGAATTAAAGTTGTTACAAACAAAGGTCACCGACGAAACAATATGGTTAGAACGAAAAAAACGATGTCCGTTTACAGACAATCTGTTCAGATGCCTGCTCAAGCCAGCTCATGCTGGCATGGAATTTGCCGGATGAACAGCGTCCGAGCGGTAATGGTAGGATTGCGAATCGGTGGATTAAGCTGTCACTCCGCCGGCGATGTATTGCTCCATCTGCTCGATCGCGGCGTTCTGTGTGGAGATGATCCAGTTCACAAGGTCGCCAATGGAAATGATGCCGACGACGTATCCGCCCTCGACCACCGGCAGATGGCGCACGCGGTTTTCGGTCATCATCCTCATGCAGTCTTCCACCGAGTCGTCCGGGGAAACCGTGACGCATTTTTTGGAAAGGATTTCAAACACGCTGGTTTCCTTGGAGGTCTTGCCCTGCAACGCCACTTTGCGCGTGTAGTCGCGTTCGGTGAAGATGCCGTCAAGCCGGCCGCCGGACATGACAAGCAGCGCGCCAATGTTGTGTTCGGCCATTAATTTGATCGCCTCAAAGACGGTCGCCTGTGGCGAGACCGACCAGAGCTCGGATGTCTTTTGATGCAGAATGGAGCTGATTGGATAAGTGGTTTTCATATGCTTTGGACTTGATATGTTTATCCACCTGTTTTCCGTTTCTTGCAAGTAAAAGTTTCTTCCAATTTGGCGGCGTGGCGAGAGGGATTTGCTTCCTTTCAAGTCCTTAATCTGGTTTGATGCAGGTTCGCGCCGGATTGTCCGGTGCCAACTGTTTACAAAACCATGGAAAATCTAACTACTGTCATACTAAAACCCGGCGAAGCAGACCGCATTGTCGCGGGTCATCCGTGGGTATATGCCGGCGAAATCCTCCGCGTCACCGCCCCCATCGCCGATGGCGAACTGGTGCAGGTCAAAGACCACCGAACGCGGTTGCTGGGCATGGGCATCTTTAATTCCAAGTCCAAAATCCATGTTCGCATCCTCGCGCCGGACCGCGTGGAATTGAACGAAAAGTTTTTCGAGGAGCGCATCCGAGCCGCGCTCGCCGTCCGACAGCGACATCTGCCAAACGCAACGAGCTTTCGTGTCGTGAACGCCGAGAGCGATTTCCTGAGCGGCCTCATCGTGGACAAATACGAGGACGTGCTGGTGCTGCAAATCTCCGCGCTCGGCATGGACCAGCGCAAGGCGATGATTGTGGCCGCGCTGCAAAAGATCTTTTCGCCGCGCGTCATCATGGAACGCAGCGACGTGTCGTCGCGGAAGTTTGAGGGGCTTGCGGAATCCAATGGCGTGCTGTCCGGCGAATTGGCCGGGCCAGTTTCCGTGAACTTGAACGGCTTGAAGTTTGAAACTGACCTGGTCGGCGGCCACAAAACGGGAATGTATCTCGACCAGCAGGCGAATTATCAGGCCGTGTCCCAGTTCGCCAAAGGCGGGCAAGTGCTCGACTGCTTCAGTTTTCTAGGCGGCTTCGGTTTGCATGCGGCGCGCGCGAGCGCGGCACATGTTCATCTGCTCGACCAAAGCGCGGATGCGATTGAAGCGTCAAAACGAAATGCGATGACGAACGGCCTTGCGGAAAAATGTTCGTTCGACACAATCAATGTTTTTGACTGGCTCAAGAACAACACCGCCGTCAAGCCGCACGAACGCGTGATCCCGCGCTTTGATTTGATCATTCTTGACCCGCCGTCATTCACGCGCAACCGGGCATCCGTGCCGGATGCATTGCGCGGCTACAAGGAGATTCATCTGCGCGCGTTGAAGCTGTTGAAACCCGGCGGCACGCTGGCGAGCTTCTGCTGTTCGCATCACGTGGACGCCGGGCTGTTTCTGGACTCGCTGCTGTCGGCGGCGTTCGACACGCGCCACATTTTACGCCGTGTGGCGACCTATGCGCAAAGTCCCGACCATCCGATCATCCCAATGATTCCGGAGACGGAATATTTGAAGGGCTTTGCGTTTGAAAAAGTGCGGTGAAAATTATTTTCGTTTGCAGAAAAATTCTTCGGCTTTTTTTATATCATCAATTGTCCCGGTCTGTAACCATTGACCGTTATGCGGCAGGCAGAAAAGGCGGTTTTGGGCGAGAGCCTGATGCCAGAGGATTTTAACCGAGAATTTCCCATTGGGTGCAGCAAGCAAAACGCGCGGATGAAAAATTCCAATTCCGGCGACGATATAAGGCGCTTCCTGTTCATTCCAGTCAATCGTGTTTTCACGCTTTACGAAAAGATGATCCTCGCCTTTGTCATGTCCGACGGCTTTGGACTTGGATTGCGCGAGCAGCAGGAAATCCATTTTTGAGCCGTCCCAATTTTGTGCCAGACGTTCCAACGCGGTCTCATTTTCATCGAACCAGAGGATGTCGCTGTTGATGCTGAAGAGCGGTTCAATGCCAACAAGCGGCAGCGCCTGTTTCAAACCGCCGCCGGTTTCGAGCGGTGCGGCCTCCTCGGAAATTTTGAAGCTCAAGCTTTTGAACTTGGACAAATAATCCATCAACTGTTCCTTATGATGAGAGACATTGACGATGACTTCTTCGATGCCGTAGGCGAGCAGCCGGTCGAGCGCATACTCGATCATCGGCTTGCCCGAGACCGGGACGAGCGGCTTGGGCATTCGCTCTGTCAACGGCTTCAACCGCGTGCCGTAGCCGGCGGCGAGCACCATTGCTTTTTTAATCTTGCGGCGCATATCGGTCAAACCATTGTTTCACGCCGCTCAGCATGGGATGACGGAGAGCATCCTGCAACAGCCGTCGCACACGCGGCGAATGAAGTTTTTTGTAATCCGGTTTTCCTTCGCGGCTCAACTTTTCAAAAACTGCCAGCACGCGTGCGTGTCGCAATGCCGACAGAATCGCAAGCGAACTTTCAAATGCTTTTGGATCGAGGTTCGGAAAATGAGCAAGGTAATGCGCGAGCATTTTCTCCTTAAGACCGGGCGGCAAATCACGTCGTGCATCTTCCAGAAGAGAAATCAAATCGTAAATGGCCGGCCCTCGATAGGCGTCCTGAAAATCCAGCAGCCCGGCGCGGCGGACGCCTTCGCGCCCGGGCAGCAGCATCAGGTTGGCGACGTGATAATCGCGCAACAACAGAGACGACGGGACCCGATGTGCGAGTGCCAGCGCCTCAAGCCAGACGGTTTTGAATTCCGCGCTGCCCTTTTCTGAAACGGGATTACATTCCAAAAACAATTCCACGTCATCCAGCATTTTTTCAGGATTATAAACACGCAAACCTTTTGGGACGGCCTGCGGATGTCTGTGCAGTGCAATCAATACATCCGTGGCGAGCGTAAAAAGCTTTTCCGGATCAGACTGATTTTCCAGCAGGCGCGCGAATGTTTCGTCGCCGAAATCTTCCAGCAGTAGAAATCCATTTTCAACATCTTCCGCAACAATCTCCGGCGTGCTCAAGCCAATCTGGCGAAGATGTTCGTTGATCTGGAGAAATGGTGCTACAATTTCCCGGATACGCGAAGCGTCCATGAGAATGGCGGTCCGGCCGTCTTTTCTCAGGCGAAAATATCTTCGGGCCGAGGCGTCGCCCGTTATT
>PKZR01000212.1:7636-9447 GCA_003133815.1 Limisphaerales bacterium
GATCCCGGCGCGGACGGCTTCCATCAAAGTCTCGCGGCGACGCGGGGACATTTTCGGAGGCAGGATGTTTTCAAACGGCTGGCACGCGGCGGCGGCATCGGAAATGTCCACCATGCGTTCGTGGTTCAATACAAAAAACGGCGGACGGCAATAGGCGATGGCTTCCGTTTCACGCCATTGCCACAACTCGCGCAATACCGCGAGTGCGGGGCGGTTCAAAATGGAGCTGCCTTTNNTGATGCCACGCGAGACGCCCTTTGGCTTCGAGCTCCGATTTCAGCTTGTCGGCGATCGGCTTTAAATAATGCGTGTCATTGCGAGCGTAAGTTTCCATGCGTTCGGTCAACGGACGTTGCGCCCAGTCGGCTTTCTGCGAGCCTTTGTCCAGCTTCACGCCAAGAAATTTTTCGACGAGGGCGCTCAAACCAAATTGCAGCTCGCCCAGCAGCCGCGCCGCGAGCATCGTGTCGAAAATGGCGGTCGGTCTGAATTGATGATGCTTCTCCAGCAAACGCAGATCGTAATCCGCCGCGTGAAAAATCAGTTCGTGTGAGTTGAACTCCTCGAACAGCGGTTCGAGGTTGATTTTCGCCAGAGGATCAACGAGCAAATCGCTGCCGGTGATGCTGATTTGGATCAGGCAGACTTTTTCTGGATAGGCGTGAAGGCTGTCGGCCTCTGTGTCGAGCGCGATCCATGGAGCGGCGCGGAGTTTTGGGAGCAGCCCGGCGAGTTTTTCGTTGGTGTCAATCAAGCCACCATTTTTAACCGCAAAGGCGCGACGGCACAAAAGTTTTTTGGAAAATCTTTGCCAACGACTTTTGATTTCCGTTTAATCCCGGCATGAACCTCGCCATTGCATTCTCGATCTGCGCGCGAAAGAGCGCGCCGAAAACCGCCATCTTTTACGGCGAACGGGAAATTTCCTACGCCGAACTTCTGGAGCAATCGCTGAAAATGGCGGCGCACCTGCAACATGGTCTTTCCGTAAAACCCGGTGACCGCGTGGCTCTCTGGCTCAAGAACTGCCCGGAATTTATCGCGGCGGTTTTTGGGATCCTGCAAACGGGTGCGGTCGTCGTGCCGGTCAACAATTTCCTCAAACCTGCGGAAGTCACCTACATCCTGGAAAACGGGGGCATTGACGTTTTGATTTCAGACGCCGAATTAAGCGCGCATTTTCCAGAACTCTCCGCCGCGAGGCCGCAATTGAAAGTGCTCAAGGTCGAGGAATTATCAGAACTTAAAATTCAAAATTCAGAAGTCCAAACTTGTTCGCGCAGCGAACAGGATCTGGCCGTCATCATCTACACTTCCGGCACGACCGGCAAACCAAAAGGAGTGATGCTGTCGCACGGCAACCTGCTGCACAATGTCAACAGCTGCCGGATTGTTTTGGAATCCGTGCCGGATGACTGTTTCGCCGTGATATTGCCGTTGTTTCACACTTACATGATGACCGTCGGCATTTTCCTGCCGTTCACCATGGGCGGATCAATCGTGCTGGTGAAATCGCTGCATCCGCCGCGCGCAATGTTTCAGGAAATCTTTTCGCGCCACGCAACGATTCTGACCGCCGTCCCCACCTTTTACCGGATGCTGCTCGGCGCACAACTGCCCAGTCCCCTGCCCATCCGCATTTTTATCAGCGGCTCCGCGCCATTGCCGATGCAGACGCTGAAGGAATTCGAGGAGAAATTCAAAGTGCCGCTCATCGAGGGCTACGGACTGAGCGAAGCCAGCCCGGTTGTTTCCAAGAACCCGCTGCACGGCGTGCGCAAGGCGGGTTCGATTGGCATTCCGATTGCCAA
>PKZR01000220.1 GCA_003133815.1 Limisphaerales bacterium
AGCAGGTTGAAAAGCAACACCACCTCAAGCGCGATGAAAATGTATCTTAAAATTGTCATGCAAAAATCAGTCGTAAGAGTATATCAGCGGTGTCTCTTTCCGCCATTTCAAACTGCAGCGGCCCTGCGCGCCCAATTGTCGGCTACAAGAATCTGTTCAAGCGTCGGATGCGAAACAACCTTGTGAGCGTCCATCGTGCGGCGGACAAGTTCGGTGATCTGCGGAAAATTGATTTTACGGTTCACGAAGGCTTCGACCGCGATTTCGTTCGCTGCGTTCAATACGGCGGGCAAGGTTCCGCCAACCTCCCCCGCCCTGCGCGCGAGTTCAATGGCCGGGAACCTTTCCACATCCGGCTCTTCAAACGTGAGCGTGCCGATCTTCGGGAAATTCGTCTGCACGCGCTCGCTGACGGCGCGATCGGGATATGTAAGCGCATATTGAATCGGCAGGCACATGTCCGGCGTCGAAAGCTGCGCGATGAGCGAGCCGTCCACGAACTCGACCATCGAATGTACGATGCTCTGCGGATGCACGACCACGCCGACGCGCGCCATCTCGATGTCGAACAGCCAGCGTGCCTCGATCATTTCCAGCCCTTTGTTGAACAACGTCGCGGAATCCAGCGTGACCTTGCGACCCATGACCCACGATGGATGTTTGAGCGCGCGTTCGACGGTGATTTCGGAAAACTTTTCCTTAGGCCAAAGGGTTTTGTCGCGGAACGGGCCGCCGCTCGCCGTAAGCCACAATTTGCGGACGGAACTCGAAGGCTTGCCGTCGAGACACTGAAAAATCGCAGAATGCTCGCTGTCCACTGCGAGCACGCGCACGCCGTATTTGCGAGCCTCGTTCATCACAATCTCGCCGGCCATCACGAGAATTTCCTTTGACGCAACGGCGATATCTTTGCCAGCGCGAATCGCCGCGAGCGCAGGTTTCAATCCGGCGGTGCCGACAATCGCAATCAGAACGATGTCCGCCGCAGGTAAAGTGGCCAGTTTGATCAAACCTTCTTCGCCGTAAAAAACCTGGGCCGCCGTGCCAAGGGCGTTTTGAAGTTCCTTTGCCTTGGCGGGTTCGGAGATGGAAATTGCCGCGGGTTTGTGCCTGCGCGTTTGTTCGAGCAGCAGTTCGGAATTATTTCCGGCTGCGAGCGCGAGCAGCCGGACTTGATCCGGCAAATCGTCCGCCACCTTGACGGTGCTGGTGCCGATGCTGCCGGTGCTTCCGAGGAGGACGACGTTTTTCATCAAATCAGCGGATGTGGATTGGTGAGAATGTGCCGCAAATAGAGATACATGATGGGCGCATTGAACAGCAAACTGTCGAGCAAGTCGAGGATGCCGCCTATGCCGGGGAAAATGCCGCCGGAATCCTTCACGCCAGCCTCGCGCTTGAAAAGCGATTCAATCAAATCGCCGATGACAGCGGTGGAACTCAGCACAATTCCTAGAATGACGGCGTGCAGCCCGTTCATGCCGGACATTTTGCCGCCGAGAAAATGCACGAACACGACGCTTGAAGCGGTCGAAAGAAAAATTGCGCCGCCGAAACCCTCCCAGGTTTTTCCGGGACTGATGCGCGGTATCATCTTGTGCCGTCCGATGAGCGAGCCGACCAGATACGCGCCCATATCGCTGAACTTTGTGATGAGGATGAAATAAAGGACGAAATATTTTCCGTTGCCTTCAAGGCCGGGGAAAAAATTTATTTTCTGGATGAAGTTCAGCAGCCACGGCACATACATCAGGCCGAAAAGCGTCACGGCGATTGCGGTGATGCCGGCAGTGTTTGTCCTTGAGGCCAGTTGCCGCACGCACAATCCGAGCACGAACAAAATGATGAAGCCGGTTTCGAAATCGTTCACCCTCGCCGGCGAACCTTGCGTGCCGATGTGTCCGGTGAGGTTCAAAAAAGTCCCGACCATCAGCAGCGCGCCGCCGAACAGCCCGCACCATTTGAAGCAGGCAAGGCCGCGCTTTTCGGCGAGGCCGTAAAACTCCGCGAGACCGGCCAGGGCAAACAGAAAGATGATGAGCAGAAAAACGCCGTCTGCAATCAGCGCGTTGCCGGAGAACATGGCGGCAAGAATGACCGTCCAGAGAATCACCGTGGTGATCAGCCGGCGGAAAAAAACATCTGCCTTCGAAGGCGTTTGGGCTGGCGCAGCCGCGTCGGACATTGCGCGGAAACTAGCACGCGCGCCGGTGATTGCCAATTATCAATTGCCGGGAAACCAATTTCGGTTGCGCGTCGTGATTATTTCTGGCAATTCTATGTGCGTCCGCGAATGGCTGGGGTCTTAGCTCAGTTGGTAGAGCGTCTCGTTCGCAATGAGAAGGTCAGGAGTTCGAGCCTCCTAGGCTCCACCAGCTTCGCTTGAACGCAGTGAAAGCGAAGGCTGCCGCGCCGTAGCGCAGCGCAGGCGGGCAAACGTCAAACCGCGCCAAGAGCTACGGCTCGGCAGGCCAGCAAGGAAAAATGCAATTTTTCTACGTTTATATTCTCCAAAGTGGATTAGAGACCGAGCATTATTATGTTGGTCGCACCGAAAACCTTAACACACGACTCAAAAAACATAACGCCGGTGAAATTCCGCACACTGCCAAATTTCGCCCTTGGCATGTCAAAAGCGCCATTGCCTTTAACGAAGCCAAACGAGCACTTGAATTTGAACGCTAACTTAAAACCGCTTCGGGCCGCACTTTTTCAAAAAAGCGATTATGACTTTACCTGTAAATGCAACCGCGCCATTTTGAAGCAGTCATTTTTTCCGCGAAGGCCGCAGTTGCCGCCGTAATAGGCGCGCTTTGCTACAAATTTTTTGATCTGCCCGGTGCGCCGTGGGTCGCGGCGGTTTCCGCCGTTCTCGTGACGCAGCCGAGCTTGCATTCGTCATTTCAAGCCTCATTCATGCGCGTCGTCGCCAATCTCGCGGGCGCGTTCGGCGGCGCAGCGCTGCTGGCCGCCATCGGGCAACCAATCGCGGCCATGGCAATCGGGGTCATGGTCACGGGACTGGCGTGTTACCTTCTGAAACAGGACGACGCCCTGCGCCCGGCGTTTGTGGCAGTCATCATTGTGACTCTCATTGGCGAAAACAGTAAATGGCAAAACTCATTCGATCGCGTCATCGCCGTGGTCATCGGCTGCATGTGCGCGCTCGTCGTGGGATTTTTGTTCGACAAAATTTCCAACTTGTCCAGATTGCAGGCGAAGAATGGATCGAAAAAATCCGGGCAGCAGGAGTAATTCCCTTACACCATGAAATCATCCTTAAAAGACAAATGGGTTCTCATCACCGGCGCATCGAGCGGGTTTGGCGCGGCGGCGGCGCGGGCGTTCGGCGCGGAAGGCGCAAAGCTGTTGCTCGGTGCGAGGCGTGTTGACCGTCTGAAGACAGTCGCGGCAGACGCAAAAAAATCCGGCGCGGTCGCGGCTCATTTTCACGAACTGGACGTTTCGAAAACCGCGAGCGTCGAGGAATTTATTTCGTGGGCGAAAAAATTAGTTCAAAGTCCGAAGTCCAAAGCCCAAAGTCTTCACGTTTTGATCAACAATGCCGGCGGCGCGCACGGCTTGGACACAATTGCCTGCGGAAAGGACGCGGACTGGGAGGCGATGATCCAGTCGAACGTCCTCGGCATTTTGCGCGTGACGCGTTCGGCACTGCCGCTCATGCCGCGCGATGCGGGCGCGAGCATCATCAACATCGGTTCCGTTGCCGGAAGGACGGCTTACGAAGGCGGCGCGGTTTATTGCGCGGCGAAGGCGGGCGAACTTCAGATCACGCGCGCGTTGCGGCTTGAATTGTTCGGCACAGGCATCCGCGTCGGCACGGTGGATCCGGGCCTGGCGGAAACGGAATTTTCACTCGTGCGCTTCAAAGGCGATGCGGCCAAGGCCAAAAATGTTTATGCGGGAACCAATCCGCTCACGGCGGAGGACATCGCGGAAATTCTGGTCTGGGTTGCCAGCCGCCCGGCCCACGTCAATATTGACGAACTGCTCGTCAAGCCCGTTGACCAGGTGGCGGTTGGAAAAGTTTTCCGGCGGAAGACGAATTAACCACCAAGACACAAAGACACCAAGGTCTCAAAATTAGATCGGGAATTCTTTGTGCCTTGGTGTCTTGTTGGTTGAAATTAAATTCCCTTGTTCGCGCGCCAGAGCAGCGCCGCGCCGATTAGCTGAAAAAGCAAATCCGGCAGCCAGACAATCAGGTGCGGCGAAAATTCAGGCCGGGCGGACAGGGAATTGGCCAGGATCATGAAGCTGTAATAGACCAGCACCAGGCCGAGCGCGATGGCGACGCCGATGTTTGTCTCGCGACGGTGGACGCGGATGCCGAGCGGTATCCCGACGAGCGTGAAGCCGAAGCAAGCGAAAGAAAATGCGAGCTGCCGGTTCATGGCTATCCGGATTGGTTCGATCAGCCCTTCACGCTGGCGCGCCGCCGCTTGGAATTGCTCGATTGCTTCAACCGAATTGGTGGCGGCGGGCGGCGGCACGGTTAATTTCTGTTCCAAATCAGCCAGATCATCGCGCAACTGCCAGAATGTCATGTCGGTGATTTTTGGAACCACAATTCTGTCCGACTGGGAGTTCGTTGGATAAAGATTACTGGAAAGCCAGTCGCTGGCCGATATGGCCGACACGTTCCCGCCAATATTCCTTAGGCTGCGGGGTTCGACCAGATGCAGGTACATTTGTTTGTTGGTCGTGTCCAACTCAATGTCTCCGCTCGGCGCGGTGATTGTCATGGATACGTTCGTTTCATCTTTATCCAGAACCAGAACCTCTACATTTTGTAGTTTGCCATGTTCATTTTTCTCCGTATAAAAAATGTAGCCAGGAAAGTCGCGAATAAACCGGCCTGCCGGCAGTTGCATGTTTCCCAGTTCACCCTCCATTTTATAAATCAATTTGACGTAGGCGACGCGGCATTGCGGGCCAAGTTCCAGGTTGATCCATCCGCTGACACCGCAGCAAAGGAGGCTCAACAGCAGGATTGGCCAGGTGAGCGCAAGCAGGCTGATGCCGCTGGCACGCGCGGCGGTAAGTTCCTGATCCGCGCTGAACCGGCCGAA
>PKZR01000282.1 GCA_003133815.1 Limisphaerales bacterium
GAGGCGGTGCAACGCAATCAAGGACTTGACCGCGAAGAAGCACTGGCATTGGTGGAACGGGTTGTTGAACAGCATGGTGATTTGAGTCCCGCCGAGGACGAATCAGTAGCTCAAGCCGCGACCACTCGCGACAAGGCACGCATTGTTTTGGAAACACTTCGCAAGACGGGTTGGTTATACGAGGAGGAACGCACAGATTGGCAGCGGAAAATTTTCTTTGACGCGAACGGGGTTGTGCTGGTTCAGGCATTGAGAAAAATCGCCTGCCCCGAGGCAGCCGTCTTTTCTGACAAGCTGGTGAACGTATGTTTCACTTTGACCAATCGTGACGCGCTGGCGGATCAGCCTTGGGCGCAGGTCGAAAGTTGCGTATCCAGTCTGCAAGCCGGCTTGGTCGAACTGCGTGGGATGCAAAAATCCATTGAGCGCCACACCAAACAACAACTGGCGGCTTCGACGCTGAAAGAAAATCTCGCGGTGTTGTTTGATCAATTCGCCGAACGCATTGGTCGAACGTGTTACGCGCAATTGGTTCATGCGCGTCTGCCGTCAAAGCTCGCGGAAGCACGGCGTGCGATTGAGGAATTGGAATCCAACGCCGAACTGCTGACCAAAATGCAGACCGAGGTGATGCGGCGCGACCCGGCAGTTTCGCCGGAAGGGGCAATGGCTCATGCCAGGGTGCGGCTCGATGAACTTGCAAATTTGCTGGATGGCATCCAGCCACTGGCCAACGCCATTGATCGGCGCACGGCTGAATTCACGCGCCGTTCGCAGGCGCGCTTCCGTTATCTTCAGGAAACGACCAGCGAAAACCGCTCCCGCGTGCAGGAATTTTTCGAGACACTCAATCGCCATTTTGCCGGGCGGCGCGTCGGCGAACTGGACGAGTTGGGCATTGAGTTTCCAGTTTTGCTGCTCCATGACGCGCGAATCATTGGCGGCATGGAATCACTTTACACACCGCGCCTCCGCCGGGCGGCGGGTGAAATTGAACCTTTGGCAGATGCCGACCAGCGCCAGCAAGATCACGCGCTGGCGCAACTTGAGAGCACCATGCGTGATTCGTTGACCGTCAGCCGTGCCAATCATTTTGTGGCCGCTTTGCCCGGTAAGAAGGGCGCGCAGATTGAATCCGACGAGTTGCTTCGCGACCATGTTCACAATGACGAGGATGTGGACAACCTCATTGCCTGCCTTCTGCACTCGCGGTCGGCGGATGCACAATTTGAAATCCAGGTGCCTCGGCGCGAAACCGAGGCTGATTCCGGCAATTTCGACAACAAACTACAATACCGCATCGAGCGTTTCACTCTGCTGAAAAAATGACTATCGACGGCACAACCACAAATACCAACGGATTACTGGATAAATTTTCCGTCAATGACCGCGAGCGGCTCGGTGAGGCTTTGCGGCGATTGCTGACCAGCGGTTCAATCCTTGGCCTCGAACCCGCGCAGACCGATCTTTACCACTGGTGTTACCAAAACCGTGACTGGGTGGACGAATTGGCCGGATTGCTCGACCTGAAACTTCATTGGGAACATCAAGACCGGACGGTGCAGGCCGTGCCGCAAAGCGGCGCGTTCCTGCTGCGCCTCAAATTGGACGCCACGTTGGTATTGCTCACGTTGTGGTATGAGTTCGACACGGCCGTGCGTGACCGTGGTGAAACTCCGCCGGTTCGCCTAACGGCACAGCAACTTAATGATTCTCTGACCGCAAAATTTGAACCGCTCCGTAAACATCTTCCCAGCCAGACACGTCTGCGTGAAATTCTCGCACTGGCACAGCGCAAAAACCTCGTTCACTTCACATCAGATGTGGTGCTGGAGCGTTCACAGATTGAAAACCTGCCGACATTAAAGCGCGTCATTCCATTTCAAGGGATCGAGGAATGGAATAAAAACGCCGAACGCTATCTGGCGTCAGCCAAAGAACCAGTTGAAACCGATCTCGACGACAACGACAAAGCAGAATGACTCGCACCATCCGACTTACACGAATTCACGCGCTCAACTGGTATGGCTATAAGGATACCATTCCAGTTGAAGGCAACCTGCTGCTTGCGGGGTTGACCGGTTCCGGCAAATCCATCCTAATGGATTTGATTCAGTTCGTCCTCGTGGGCGACCAGCGCCTCGTGCGTTTCAACCAGTCCGCCACGGGCGACCGATCCGACCGTTCGCTCAAGGGCTATTGTCTTGGTGACACCAAAGAGGAGGAAAATGGCATCACGCAATATATGCGGAGCAGCGCCATCACCTATGTGGCGCTGGAATTCACCTGGCCGAACGGCAAAAAATGTGAGACTTGGGGTATTCGCGTTGAATTCACCAGCGCGGCGGAGGCGCACGGCAAAGTCACACCGTTTTTCATTCCTGAATCACTCGCTCGCGGCGATTTTCTCGACGCCGAAAAGCGCCCGTTGGACTACACCGCGTTCAAGGGATTTACGGAAAGTCGGCAGGGACGAATTTACCCGGAAGGCATCGAGGCATATTTGCGCGACATGGCGCAGCCGGTGCATCTCAATTTCGATAATAAAGTGCTGCGCTCGCTTTTGCCCACGGCGATGTCGTTCACATTTCTGAAAAGCTTCAACGAATTTGCACGCCAGTTTATTCTCTCCGCCGACAAGCTGGATTTAAATGACGTGACGGCCAGTTATCGGACGTTCCTGAATTACGAAGGCGACCTGAACAAGCTGAACGACCAGCTTGACCGGTTAAAGTCCATCCAAGCCACATTCGTCCGGCTGACCGAACTTCGGCGCGACCGCACACTGGCGCGTTATCTCGAAGCCCAACTCCGTCACGAACATTCCGCCGAACAACTCCAGGCTGATGAAACCAAGCTCGCGAAGCTG
>PKZR01000440.1 GCA_003133815.1 Limisphaerales bacterium
CCTTTTTGACCCGCCAGGTGATCCCGTCGGGGTTTTCCAGATACATCCGCGCTTGCTCCGGGAAAACATAGCCGTCGCGTTTCGCCCCGACCTTTTTGGCTTGGGCTTTCAATTCGTCTTGCAGCATCGGGAAAATCGGGATGCTCACCGTCTGGCCCGTCTTGGATGTTTTCACCGTGATGAATCGTTTGCCGAGGTCCACGTCCTTCCATTCCAGCAGACAACAATCTCCGCGACGCATCGCCGTGCATATTCCCACGACGATGATTGGCCGGATGAATTCATCCGCCTTTGCCGCCTCATTGATTGCGCCCAATTCTTCCGGCGTGAACGGCACGCGGAACACCGTTTCCGTCTCGCGGGTCGGCGTGTCGGCAAACGGATTGATGCCACCCGCCGGCAGCAGATACCGGAATGTCGCCCGCAGCAACTTAAGCGTGTCATTCCAGGTCTTGCCCGTGACGCCGCGCTTGGCTTCCGCGTCCATGAAGGCTCGCGCCATCGTCCGAGTGATCTGCGCAATCTCCAGCACCTTGGGATTCTCCTGACGCACGAACGCCGCGAACCGGTTTAAAGTGGACTGACACTGTGCCGCGTAGCGTGCATTCGGTTCCCGCCGCCGCGCGATCTTCGCCCATTCATCAGCCAACGAACCGAGTTTCACCGACTTGATGGATTCGCCCGTCTTGATCTCATAAAGTTTTTCCACCAAATGTTCGGTGTGATTTTTTTTGCGGGCATCCTCGATGAAGTGCTCCAGCTTTGCCAGCGCCGCCGTGCGCGACACCTCATATTCGGTGTCGCCTTTGTCTCTGAGGGAGAGCGAGGCGGGCGGGGTGCCGGCGATTTTCACGCCTAGGTTAATCCCGTAACGCTTCCCGTTAATCTCGAAAGCCCCGAACCAAATATCGCGGAGGCGACCATCCCGCTGACGACGAAACTCAAGTGGCATAATTGTTCCTTTCAGTTTGCGGTTGTGATTTGGTGGCAGGCATTGCAACATCCAGAACTCTGTGAAATGTCACGAACATCCGGCACGCCAAAACAAACACAACCACAAACACATTCGCCTTAAACGAGGAATAGATCNNGGTAGCTCGTCAGGCTCATAACCTGAAGGTCGTTGGTTCAAATCCAGCCCCCGCAACCAATTTACGGCCATGAAATGCGAGTTTCATGGCCGTTTCATTTACTATGATCATTTGTCGGGAGCAGGCAGTCCCGGCTTCGGAAATTTTTTTGCAATATCATCCAGCACGAGAACCCAATCGTTGCCGCTCTCGCCGGAAGGCGTGGTGAATTCGCGCGTGTCAGTTTTGGCGAAACTGTCCAATGGATTGGCCTCGCCTGTTCGCGGGTCATACCACCAAGCCATGAGATTAGCGCCTGAAAGCTTGCCGATGTTGATGGTGACGTTTGTCCTGCCGTTGGGGAGATAGACAAAGGCATAGCTGCCGTCCGCACCGCGCATGGCCTCGACCCGCTCGATGGCGCGCGTGCTGATGTCCCCGGCGATCAACGTTTGATCGGGAACGCGTTCGAGCACGGGGCGGGATTCGATGAGTTTGCGGATGTGTTGGACCTGCCCGGAAGCGGGTAATTTTAGGGCTTCCTTCCAGGACATCGCGGTGCCCCAGCGCGTGGTGACTTTCCCACCGGGGGCAAACCCGTAGACTTCCCCCTGTCCATATGTGAGACCGGCTGCGCCACCGAAAACGTCCAGATACGCCGACCGCCTGACGTCGACGGCTTGTATCCGCCTGGCGCCCGGATTGCCGACCAAACGGTCGGTTATGTTTTCATAGCCGGGTTCCATGTCGAGCGTCGGTTTTACAGGAGTCTTGGCGTAATCGTTTCCAACCAGTTGAAAATCCGTCGTGTCAATGAAATGTCCAGACTGGATGGAGTTGAAATCGAGCCAGGGGCGGTCGTGAAACCAGAATGATGAGCTTTGCCGTCCTGTGGGATGATAGCTGATCATGATTTTATCAATGCCGGCGGCCTTCGCTCCTTCGATCAGTCCTTGAGCCTCCAAATCAGTGATGCGTTGGATTTTTTCACCGGCCTCGCCTGCTGCAGTCGAGTCTCCTCCAAGAAACCAGAAGATGTTCCGCCGTGCGTATCGTTGGGCCAGAAATTTGCAATAGGCTTGCATCTTTTCCGGGATGCCGTTGGTTGCCAGCCTGTCCCCGGCATTTTTGTGCCAATAGGGAAGGATGGCCATATACATTCCGTGCGCTTGGACCTTGTCGAGAATCGAATCAACATTTTTATAATATGCCTCATTGATCTGACCGAGATCGCCGTTGATAAAGGGAAGTTCGCCGTCGGCATTGGTATGTCTGGTGTAGTCCCACAGAGCAATGACGCCTTGAATGACATTGAAACCTTTGGCCTTGCGATCATCGAGATAGGCATCCACATCGGCGGGAGCGGCGTGATTGAAGATACCCCAAGCCGTATCCGCCTGCCAGAAAAACGGCGTTCCGTCGGCCCGGACGAAATAACGGCCATTGTCCGAAACCCGGATTCGTTGCAATGGTTTAGCGGCCGCGCAGCAAATCAGGGTGGCGAGCAAAACGAAAACATGGATGAGTGAACGGAAACAAATGTTTTTCATGAGTGGAAAGTTAGACGGTTATATTCTAAAAAGGTGACAGTCGGCATCTTGGACTCAATCCGGTGGGCTGAAAAAGGGAACGTTGCCAGGGCAGGTTTTTTGTTTCGCTATTTCAACTCAATCTTTATCCTCCGCCGATGCGCATCGTTTCCGTCGAACTAGGAAATCGCAGTTACGCGATAAAAATCGCGTCGGGTTTGCTCAAGCACCTCGGCGGCGAATGCGCCCGGCTCAAGCTCGGCGACCGCTGTGCCATCATCACAGATACGAACGCCGGAAAATTTTTTGCAAAGAGGGCTTATGAGTCCCTGGTCAAGGCCGGATTCGAGCCCTCGCTCATCACGGTTCCTGCCGGCGAAACGGCAAAAAGTTTGCGAACGGTTCAAAGCTGCTACGACCAGCTTGCGGAACAGCGTCTCGAACGAAAATCTTTCATCGTCGCACTCGGTGGCGGCGTGGTTGGGGATCTTGCCGGATTCGTCGCGGCAACTTATCTGCGTGGAATTCCATTCGTGCAGGTGCCGACGACCTTGCTCGCGCAGGTTGACAGTTCCGTTGGCGGGAAAACAGGAGTGAATTTGCGAGCGGGGAAAAATCTTGTCGGAGCATTTTATCAGCCTCATTTCGTGCTGTGCGATTTGGAAACTTTGAAAACCCTGCCGGACCGCGAGTTTCGCGCCGGTCTGGCCGAAGTCATCAAATACGGCATCATTTACGATGAAACGCTTTTCACCCAGATGGAACGCAGTCTTCCGGGAGTTTTGAAACGGGATTTGAAGACTCTCGCCGGATTTGTCGCGCGCTGCTGTGAAATCAAGGCGGATGTCGTCGCCCAGGACGAAACCGAAAACGGCCTGCGGGCGATTTTGAATTTCGGCCACACCATCGGCCATGCGATTGAAAACAGCTTCGGCTATGGAAAGTTTTTGCACGGCGAAGCGATTGCCATCGGTCAGGTCGCTGCGGCCAGATTGTCGCAGCAGATTCTTGGTCTGCAATCGGGCGACGCGGACCGGATTGAGAAATTATTCGTGGATGCCGGTCTGCCGGTGAAAATCAAGCTGAACACGTCGCAGCGCCAGAAACTTTTCACCGCGATGAAGCTCGACAAGAAAGTAAGCGGCGGCGAGGTGACTTTTGTTCTCGCTGAGAAAATCGGACGGGTGAAGTTCGGCTGCAAGGTGACGACTGCGGCCATCAACAGCGTTGTCTGAGCCTTAAGCGCGCGGCGGCGGGAGACTCTCAATCCAGTCGTTGTCCGGTTGCGCGTAGGGCCGGAAGGTTTCGAGGCTGCCTTCGCGGTCGTTGTAAAACAGTGCTCGGTTCAGGCCGAGCGCAGCGGCGGCGGGCGCGTCAATCAAACTGGCCGAGTCGCTCGCGCTCATCTGGAACACGACACGCATTTCAAATTCGCTCAATGTTTTTCGTCCGAGATAGCGGCTCACGTTGTTGTAAGTGTCGCAGGAGACGATGATGTGGATGCCGCGCGCCGAGCCTTCGGTGATCAGGTTCAGCAAAATGGCGGCTGGAGTTGGTGCGTCGCCGCTGCTGCTGGAAAAGCTGAACTCGTCTTCCTGCCGCAACTTCTTGAAATTCTGCAAACCTTGAATCAGCACGAAAGTTTCCGGCCCGGCTGATTCATTATCTGCGCGCCGCTTCAATTCTTCCGCCAGACCAGTCATCACCTCGGCAAGATTGCTGTTGCCGGCCAAAACGGTTTCGTGCGGAATCGTTTTGACGATGCGCTCCAAAAATTCGCGCTGCGGAAATCCCGGCGGCGTGCTGTCGAGCACGATAAACCGCGCGCCATCTTTCGGAAATTGCGCGGCGAGGGACGCAAGTGTTACCGCCAGCATCGTCGTGGTGCGTTCTTCGCTCTGGCCGACGACGAGCAGGTTGCCGCCGCTCTGGCGACGGAAAACGGCCTCGGTCGGGCCTTTGATCGAATTGGGCGCGCCCAGCCACGCATTGGCCTGAACGGGAATTTGCGTCGCGGCATTTTGCAGCGCGAGGCGTAAAGGAATATTTTCACGCACGTCCGCTGGTGCGTTGCCTTCAAACACAATCGGGCCGGGATATTGATTCGCATTGTGGTCGGCACGTTCACGAATTTTAGCAAGATAACCATCGCGCGTTTTGTCGGACAACCAAACGGCTTGAAATGGCGAGTTGCCTTCAATCGCGCCCGCCGCGTCGTTGTAAATGCCTTCGCCCGGACGCGAGAGCAGACGCGGCGCAGGATTGTCCTGATCCATGATTAAATACGCATCAGCCTCGTTGCACTGGAGCGCAATGCGAATGACCATTTGCCCAATCGTCGCGCGCGCGAGCGTGTAAGCGCCGCCGAGTGTCTGCGAACCGAGGATGACGTGAATCCCAAACGCGCGACCCTGCCGGACGATGCGATCCATCAGCACCGCCGCGCCTTGCGAGATGCGGTCTTCCTCGGTGAAAAATTCCTGGAACTCGTCAATTATCAGCAACGAGCGCGGAACGGGTTCCGTGCCGCCGGCGCGTTTGTAGCCGGCCAAATCCTGCGCGCCGACCTTGCGAAATAAATCGCCGCGCCGCCGCAGTTCGTCATCCACGCGCTGCAAAACGCTCAGGCCAAATTCGCGGTCGCTCTCGACGGCAACGACGCGCGCATGCGGCAATTTGCGGCTGCCGTAGCATTTGAACTCAACACCTTTTTTGAAATCAATCAGATAAAATTCCACTTCTTCCGGGCTGCACCGCAACGCGAGGTTCGTGATGATGACGTGGAACAACGTGGATTTGCCGGAGCCGGTCTTGCCCGCGATGAGCGCGTGCTGTCGTGTGCCGCTGCCAATTTCGAGATACTGTAGTTTCGTCGCGCCGGAACGGCCGATGGGCACGCGCAAAATTTCCTTGGTTTCTTCCTGCCACAATTCCGTCGGCGCAATTTGTTCAAATGGCACTTCCACGCGGTTGGCATTTTTGCTGCCCTCGCCAATTCGGTGCAGAAAATCCGTGGCGAATTCCGTCGGCGGCGGCGGATCAAAAATTAATTTCATGCCCGGCAAGCTCCAGTTGGCCAGTTCAAAACTGCGGTCGTTGCGAACCAGGCAGACGCTGTTATTGCGTAGTTCGTCCGGCACAAAATCCTGCGGCAGCGCACTCCGCTGATCCCAGTGGATGAGCGTGAAGACGCCGCAGCGCGCGCCGCTGGCGGCGATGTTGCGGAGCCGCTTGGCGGCCGTGTCGCTGAAATTTACCGGAAATGAGGCGATGACGAGGAAGTGATACTTCTCCGCGACGCTGCCGGCCTGCGCGTTGTATTCCGCGATGGTGGCGTATTCGTTGCGGAGATACATCTGGATGATCTTCTCCATGTGCTCGTTCAGTTCCGCGAGCTTCTCCTCGAACTGCGCAGTCTGCGTCCAGATGCGGCTGTTGATGCTGCCATCCTCGTAGTCCGCGAGATGCATCAACGCGGAAAAATTCTGGCCCAGACCGACCGGATCGAAAATGGTGAAGCTCAGCTTGCCCGGGGGCGTAGCGGCCAGCAGACGAAAAATGATGTTGTTGATCGCGCCGAACGCCTCCTCGCCGCTGCTCTTGCCGGATTCAAACAAAATGCAGCCCTTTGCCGGAAACACCAGCGACAGCGGGGCGGAAAGGTCCGCCGGGCCGGCCCATTTCAGGCGTGAATCTTTGGGCAAGGCCCCGACAAATTTTTCCAAGCCCGCCTCCAGTTGCGCGAATTTTGCGGCGTTCTGAAATTCCGGCGGCGGCGTCCAGGTTTTCCAAGCCGCGTCGTCCCATGCCGGAAATAATTTTTTCGCCGTGTCGTTGACGGCGTGCAGTTGTTCGCACAGCGGCGTGATTTGATTTTTCCAGTCCGCTTCCAGTTCCTGCCAGCGGCTCTTGTGACCGGCTTCAAGCTGCGACATGCGGGTTTTGTGCGCTTCGGCTATCTGCCCGACCTGCTCAGCGTCTTCCACCTTCAGCCGGGCCAGCGATTCGGCATTGTGCAGTTGGATTTGGTCGAGTTCCGCGAGGTGCCACTGCTGGTTCTTTTTAACGATCCTAGAAGTCTTTTCACTGATGACTGTCGCATTGGTGTTTCGAGTTTGGACGATGTCGCGGACGGCCTGCCGCCATTCCTGATTAAAAGTCTGCTTGGTTGCATCAAATTCACTTTTGATCCGGACTTGTTCCGATTGAAGGTGCGCATTGGATTTCTCGACACAGGCGTCAAACAACCGGCGCATTTTTGCCACGCCACCGGCAATGGTGTTGGCCATCGGCGTGGCCAAGCGTCCGCCGATAAAATACATGACCACGACGAAAAAAAACGCCGCCAGGGCAATTCCCGCTTCCAAACGTGAAATGTCGTTCCTGTGAAAACGCTCCAACAACGGATTCGTTGTCGCGAAGCCGATCAGCAACACCGCCAGCAGCCAGACGGGAAAAAATTTGAAAATCAGCGGCAGGGGATATTTTCCAAATTGCTTTAGATTGCCGGCGGTATCCACCTGAAGTTTTTGTAATGCGCCGAACAAGGCCTGGTGATCGGGCGCCAAATCCGGCTCCGGCCATGCATGTCCGGGCTCGAGCAGCCGCCGGAATTTTCCATAGCCCCGGAACGCTCCGTGCGCTGCATGTTCGAGTCGCGTCAGTTCTTCACCGGCAACGGAAAGGGATTGTTGAAAACAATTGTAGTCCGTCGTGGTCTTTGCCAGTTCCTCGTCGCGGCGAAGTTCCGCGGCTATCACGCCCTGCCGCGTACGTTCCTTCCATTTGGAGTCAACCTCGGAAATGGCGCTTGAAACATGCCGGCTGACGGCTAAATCGGCACGGGTGATGCGCGATTTACGCTTTTCAAACCTCGCATTGAGACGCTCCCTTGCAGTTTCCAGCGCTGCATCAGCTTCAGTTTGAATTTCGGCTGCCTTGGCTTCTTGCTCCTGTTTTCGCGAGGCAAAGGCGTTCAGTTCGGTCGAAATCTGAATGCGAATTTCGTTGTTCAACTTATGTTCACGCGCGACAAAATCACTGACGGCGCTTTTCAGCGAATCCAGCAGTGAAAGCATTTCGTTGACGCATGGCAGACTATTCACAGTCGCTCCTTACTTTTTTCAAAAGTTCCTCCAGTTGTTCCAGGACCAGGGCGGCGCGATTGACGTGCGCGGAAAGTTCCACGATGAATTTTCGCTCGAACTCCTCCGCTTTCGCGTCGCGCCAGTGATTCTTCGTCTCGCTCCATTGAAGCGTCAGTTCGCGTGTCAAACCGATCAGCCGGCTTTTGTTCCCGCTCAAATTCATTTGCTCTCCTTGGATGGTGCAATTTCGGAGATGGTCTTTCCGCCGAGCAGCGAGTTCACATTTTGGTAGGCTTCCAGAGCCTTGAGCACCTGATCAAGGTAGGCGACGGCGCGAGTCATGTCGGTGGCAAGGAACCCATGCAGTTGTTCGGCCTGTTTTAGCAGAGGCGCGGCGCGGTTGTCGAGTTCGTTGTCCCACCGTTTCAACAATTTCAGCTTGGCCTCGGCCACATGGACGGCGCGCTGTGACCGTTGCATCGTCATCTGCAGGAGCGCGGTGGTGCCGGTGGGGATGTTTGAAATGGTCGAGTTGAACAATTCCTGCTTCGCTTCCTCCAGCTTCCGGTTGCGCAAACGCAGCTCGTGTTCCCAGAACATCCGCTGGTCGTTCTGAAGCCAGAGCCGCGTGCGGGACATCTCGTTGCCAACCTCCTCCAGCACGGGCCGCGCCTGGCCGAGGAACACGATAAGCTGGACACGGAAGGACTCTATGGCTTCGACCGACGTGATCTGGGCTTTTTCCGCCATGTGTCAGCGCTGGTTGAGATATTCTTCGATGCGCTGGGCCTTCCGCAGCAGGAACGGCGTATGTTCCTTGGAGAGATCCACAAATTTTTTGAGCGCCTTCATCGTCTGCTTGAACTCCTCGGAAAATTTCTCGTGATCCTGGTCCTGCCATGTGTCGCCCAGCGCCGCGAACCGCGCCTGCAACAGGATCATCCGGTTTTCCAGGTCGCTGTTGAAGCGCTGCAGTTCCTCGGCGAACCGCCGCACCTTTTCCGGTTCCATGATTGCCTGTGCCATAGTCTTGCCTTTGGTAATTGTTTCAAGCCACTATCGCAAAACTTTCGTCATTCCGCAATGAGCGGGTTGCCGGATTATTTTCCAAGTTTGATTAGGACTTTCATTTTCTNNCGCCCGGCCCGTGTTCGCCGCGAGAATCCGGCTTGTCCAATGATGTCATCCGCACGTTTGCCGGCGAGGGCATTCCCATATTCGGCGTTTGCCTCGGTCATCAATGCATCGGACACACATTTGGCGCGGAAGTAGTGGTCAATTACCGCATGATGCACGGCAAGACTTCGCCGATTAAGCACAACGGCAAGGATTTGTTCGAGGGAATGCCCAATCCATTTGTCGCCACGCGCTATCATTCGCTCGTCATCAAGCGCGACACGATGCCCGATGTCCTGGAGATCACCGCCGAGACCGACGAAGGCGAGATCATGGGCGTGAAGCACAAGACACTGCCTATCTGGGGCGTGCAGTTCCATCCCGAAAGCATCCTCACCGAGAGCGGACGGACCATCATGAAAAACTTTTTGAAACTGAAATAAATCATGGACATCTTTTTGCTCAAATCCAAGATTCACCGCGCCACCGTCACCGGCGGGGACGTGAATTACGAGGGCAGCCTCACCATCTCCGCCGACCTCATGGAAAAATGCGGCCTGCAGGAATACGAAAAAATTCTCTGCGGCAACATGGCCAACGGCGAACGCTTTGAGACCTACGTCATCAAGGGCAAGCGCGGCACGGGCGAGATCATCATGAACGGCGCGGTGGCGCATCTCGGCAAGCAGGGCGATTTGCTGACTATCATGAATTTCTGCTCGGCGAACCAGAAGAAGGCCAGGAAATGGAAACCGCAGGTCATCGTCCTCGGCAAAGGGAACAAGATTGTGAGCACGCGGGGAATTTGAATCAGGTGTGGAGTCGAGCCTGCGGCTCGAAAAATCGGCGCACAGAGCCGACACTACAACACAACCGGCAAAAGTTGCCGGTATGTAAACACCGGCTGTATGCAAGTGGTGGCCTTCCGCCATGACCTACAATTTTGGCAGCACGAAGTTGGACCTCAGGAATTCCAGCCACTCGGGCAGTTGTGTAGCGATGGTTTTGTAGCCCGTCACCGCAAAGCAACTCACGGCCATCTGTTGGTAAAATTGGGGCGAAGGCGCGGCCCGGCGCTGATGACGTCGCGCCGCCTGTTCGTAGAACAGGCCGAGGCCGATGGTGATCCGGTTGGCGACCGTCGCCGGCGGGTCATATTTGCACTGCTCACCGTCGCCGGACAAAATCCTGCACAACTGTCCCAATTGATTCAGTTGGGATAAAAAGGCCTGATAGATTCTGAACGTGTCCGTTTCTTCCGCCCCAAAGGTGGAGAGCTTGCACAATATCCAGCTGAACGATGTTTGCGGAAGCAGACCGGCGTTATCCTCCGCCATCTGGCTTAATTGCTGGCGAATCAGGTTTCGCGAACCGGGATCGTCCAGCAGCCGTTGCGCCGACGCCTGCTGTTTTGGCGGAACCAAGGTTGAAATCAGTTCATCCATAACTCACTGCCAATGAAGCAAGCACCTTCATTGCCAACCAGCTCCGCTCCTGCCAAAAAATAAAAAACGCGCCGAAAGTGAAGTCGAACTTCAACCCTCGGCGCGCTTTTGAATTTGGAATGGTGGCCGTCCGCAAGGACTCAGTAATTCTTNNTAATAGGCATGTTCCCACACATCGCAGCCGATGACCGGCTTGCCTTCGCAACCGGCGATGGCCTTGCCCATGCCCGGACTATCCTGGTTGGCCGTCGAGACAATCTCCAGTTTGCCGTTGTTGCTCACGAGCCAGACCCAGCCGCTGCCGAACCGGCCGATGCCGCCCGCCTCAAACTTGGCCTTGAACTCGTCAAAGCTGCCGAACGCCGCCTTGATGTCGTCCGCNNGAATGGTTCGCATGGCCGCCGCCGTTGTTGCGGACCGGGCCGCGGATGGCGTCGGGGACCGAGGCGAGATCCTTGATCAGGTCGCAGATGGACTTGGCCTCCAGCGCGGCGTTGCCGGCGATGGCCTTGTTGAGGTTGTCCACATACGCCTTGTGATGGCGGTCGTGATGGATCTCCATCGTCAACGCGTCAAAGTGGGGTTCGAGGGCCGCCTTGTCGTAGGGCAGGGGAGGGAGTTCGAATGGCATAATTTTTTACTTGGTTTTTGGTTGATCGGTTAAAATTGCGGACGCAAATTGCGCCAACATCGGACAAAATGCAAGCGCGGACAGCAAATGGCAATCAGGTGAAATACGGAGGGTGGGGAATAAACTTGAAACCCTAACTTATTCTCCAATTTTTCGAAATGACAACGAACGATGACTTTTGTCGCCAGACTTTTGAATAAAAATTGTTATCGTGTCTGAATTCTGAAGCCCGACCTGGGGATGTCTCTTGTGTGGTTTTGGATGTCGGCAGGGGACAAATGCACGTCCCCGTCCGACTTGGGAATTTGGTCACGCGACTAGGAGATTTCCCGACGGGAAAAGGGGTTTTCAGGACGGGATAAATGGTTTTTCGGGATCGATTCGGGGTTTTTGAGGATTGAATTGAATCCGATAAAAAAGGCGTCCGGTAATTGATGTCTAGGGTGGGGACAGGGGATGTCCACTGAAAGCGACATACAATTACCGGACACTGGGCTCTGGCCCATTGTGAACCATCAACGACAAACCCATTCTGATATTTGCGACTATCAACCAGCCTGTCGTCTTTAGTTCTACTTTGCCTGCGACCCCCCATCAGAATATCGCACTTAAGAACATCCCTTCAACTGCCCTTTAGGGAAGGTTTCACCATTAATCATATCGAGACGCGTGCAAAACCTTTGGAATTAAGAAATGCGGCTTTCTGCCGAAAGCCGCTACGTCACTTTTGCAGAAGACTCCGATGAGTTCTGCGACGTGAGTGCGCAGCTACGCATTATTGAACGGGTCGCCAAACCTTATTTCTCGCCGAGCAGTTCTTTGATCTTCGGCTCGGTGGCTTCGGCCCAGATGCGGTAGCCGGCTTCGCCGGGATGAAGATAGTCCCTCATCATGGAGCGGGAAATGGAGCCGTCGTTCTCAATGAACTTGGAGCCGATGTCCATGAAGAAGATGTTCGTGGCGTCGTCGAGCCGGGCGAGGGCCTGGTTGACCTCCAGGATTTTGCCGCGTTGCGGGCTGAAGGTGGCGCCGCGCGGGAAGATGCCGAGCAGGATGATTTTAGTGTCCGGCTGCCGGGTGCGAATCTGGTTCACAATGGCGGTGACGCCCGCAAGGATGTCGGCGGTGGAGTTGTCCTCGATGCCCGCGCGGTTGGTGTTGGAGTTGTTGGTGCCGATCATCACGATGGCGATCTTGGCGCGGATGCCGTCGAGCTGGCCGTTGTCAATCCGCCAGAGGACGTGCTGCGTGCGGTCGCCGCCAACGCCCATGTTGATGCACTTGCGCTTGCCGTAAAACTCCTGCCATACAGCCTTGCCCGCACCCTCCCAGCCTTCGGTGATGGAATCGCCGATGAACTCGATGTCGTAATCGCCCGGATTATCCTTGGCGCGCTGGAGCACGAGAGCCTGGCGGTTGGTGGTGCGGTCGGTGCGCGGCACGGGAATGATGGCGGTGTTGACGTATACGGCAGGTGCGGCCTCCGGCGCATTGGTCTGCGCGACGGCGGACAGTTGCACCAGCACCACGGCGATGATCGCGAAGAGAAGTGTCTTCATAATTTTTGTATTCAAGTTGGTTCGATTCGTTTTGGAACCGGTTTATTTGCTGGCAGCAACGGTCATTTCTTCACGACGCCCAGCGGCAGGACGATTTTACCATAAAGCTCGTTGAGGATCTGGGCCAGGCCGGTGTAAATGGCGGACAACCCGCACACCAGACCTTCGTAGCCGGTGAAATGCTTGAACTCCGGGCTGGCATCCGTGAAATCGCCGACGGCCAGCAAGGCGAACAGGATGGTCAGGGAACCAAACACGAACTGCAAAGCGCGGTTCAGGCGAAGCGTGCCGAGAAACATGACGGCGGTGAACAGTCCCCACATGGACAGGTAGGTTGCCAGTGCGGATTCATTTGTGGCGGCGACGGGGCTGGCTGGAAAAAGCTTGGGCAGCAGCACGAGCGTGACGAGCGAGAGCCAGAAGAAGCCGTAGGAAATAAAGGCGGTGGTGGCAAAGGTGTTTCCCTTCTTCCATTCCATGATGCCGGCGATGACTTGGGCGATGCCGCCGTAACAGATGCCCATGGCGAGGACCATGCTGTTGAGTTCGTAGTAGCCGGCGTTGTGGAAGTTCAACAGCACGGTGGTCATGCCGAAGCCGAGCAGGCCGAGCGGCGCGGGGTTGGCGGTGGTGTCCTTGATTTGG
This sequence comes from Limisphaerales bacterium, assembly GCA_003133815.1. Lineage (GTDB taxonomy): Bacteria > Verrucomicrobiota > Verrucomicrobiia > Limisphaerales > UBA11358 > UBA11358. Next base: position 13,083 of record PKZR01000440.1, read on the forward strand.
GTTGTGGTGTCAGGCATGGACGTCATTTGGTTGATGGTTAAGGGCCGGGTTGCGGGCGCGATAATGACATTATCCGAACCGCCGGGTCAAGCGCGGGTGGAGGAGGACATTTTTTGCCGTCGATTTCCTGCATGAATAATGCTTGATGGGAAATGGCGGGTGCGGTTACATGAAGCGACGTTCGCAAAGGGTTCGTTGAAAATGAATTTGCCCGGCGTTCAGGCGATTTAATCTTATGAAAGTGCGAAGAATTATCTGGCCGGTGATGTTGATTGCAACTGGTTTGGCCTGCTGTCTGAGCTGGGTGTCGATTCCGCCACAATCATCGCAAGCGCGCATCAAGATCGAAAACGACAGCCCAGATATTAGAGGCCAGGGTTTCAGCGCGTCATCAAGGAATTCTCCCTATGACACATATTATGTGGCGGAGAACCATTTCAACGAGATTGTGATCGCGTCGAGAAAGCCGGAGTGAAGAATGAATTGGTTAGGCTTTCCACGTTAACCGGCGGCTTGCGCGCCAGCGTCTTGGACTGCGGCAGTCCCCTGCCGCTCTTGCGTCGCCAGTCCTGTCGGGGGAAAAGCGGCAGAGGGCTGCCGCAGTCCAAAACCTCGCGGAACTATTCAGAGGCGCTGGCAAATCACGGCCACTGTTTATTGAACCTGCTCCAACCCGGCGGCTTGAGCGTCAGGCCTTTGTTTCGGCCAGTTTCAGGAGGCGTTCAAACTGTTCGCGCGACACGGGCGAGACGGACAGGCGCGATTGTTTTGCCAGAACCATTTCCTTGAGGGTTTTATCCGCCTTGATCTGCGCGAGGGTGACTTGCCGGACGAGCGGTTTTTCCGCCGCGATGTCCACCGCCGACCAGTCGCCGTCGTCCGCCGTGGGGTCTGTGTAGGATTCCTTTGCGACGCGGGCGAGACCCACCACGGACTTCTCATCGCCGGAGTGGTAGAAGAAGACGGGGTCGCCGGATTTCATGGCGCGAAGATGGTTGCGGGCGGCGTAGTTGCGGACGCCGGTCCAGGCGGTCCGGCGGTCGCCAAGGAGTTGCGACCACGAGTAGGTGTCCGGTTCGGACTTCACGAGCCAGTAATTCATGCGGGAAATCTAGCCACAGATGGGAACAGATGAAACACAGATTATTCAGGCATGAATTTCACAGTCCCCCGGAGTTCGTTTTTATCTGTGTTAATCCGGGTTAATCTGTGGCTAAAATGACGCCGTGATTCTGCAAGACAATCTTAATTCGATCCAGCAACGGATCCAGGCGGCGTGCGGGCGTTGCGGGCGGGCGGCGGAATCGGTGACGCTGCTGGCGGTCTCCAAGACGCATCCGCCGGCCACCATCCGCGCGGCGGCGGACTGCGGGCTGGTGTATTTTGGGGAGAACAAGGTGCAGGAGGCCAAGGCGAAGATATCGATGAGTCCGGGCCGGTTGCGGTGGCATTTCATCGGGCACCTGCAATCAAACAAGGTCCGCGATGCGGTGCATTTTTTTGAGATGATACAAAGCGTGGACAGCCTGGAACTGGCGCGGGAGATCTCCAAACGTTGCGATCAGGCGGCGAAGACGATGCCGGTGCTGCTGGAGGTGAACCTGGCCGGCGAGGCGAGCAAGTTCGGCTACCGGCCGGAACAACTGCTCGCGGAGCTGAAGGAGTTGAACGCGCTGCCGAGACTGGAGATTCACGGGTTGATGACCGTGCCGCCGTGGTCGCCTGAGCCGGAGGAATCGCGCCCGCATTTCCGGCGGCTGCGGGAATTGAAGCTGGAGTGCGAGGAGATTTTGGGCGCGCCGCTGCCTCATTTGAGCATGGGGATGAGCGGGGATTTTGAGGTGGCGATTGAGGAAGGCGCGACAATGGTGAGGATCGGGACGGCGCTGTTCGGGCCGCGCGCAAAAACGGTGATGAGGCGCGCGCCGGAAACTGACTGATTTGCAGACTAACGCTGGTGCCTGTAATTATAATACAGGCCCGACGCGATTCCCACCGCAAGCACCACTCCCACGATGACTGCAACCTGCAGTTCGCGCACATATCTGTCCTGCAAATATGGCGGCGCTTTCGGGAAAAGCATCTTGCCAAGGAATTTGTTCACGGGCCGGAGGCTAGTCGAAACGCGCGGGCAGGCAAGCATTGAAATCAAATATTCTGGCGACGATTTGGAGACGGTCTGGAAAACCGGTTATCTTTTTTAATTTACGCGCGGGCCTGTTGACATCATCCTCGGCGTGATGACAGTTGACACCTTCAAAAGCGAAATCGCCGCAGCCATCAAGGCGTACGACAAATACATCATCTGCATCGACAAGACGCCGGAGGACTTCGAGGCATCGCTGACGTCGCTGACGGCGAAGGCGATCAAGGCTTACGAGAGCCGGGGCGCCGGTTTCCGCCACGGCATCGCGCTGGACAAGGAAGTGACCGTCATTCTGAGCCAGTGCGACGAGCCCCTCCCGATGTGCGGGATTTATTTCAACCTCCATTCGCCCTACCAAAAAAAATCGCTGCCGAAAACGGTGAAGCCGCTCGTGGAGAAGTCTTCGAAGCCGAAGCAGTGATCACTGGTTGCGGACCTCGTCGCCGACCCGTGCGACGCCGGCGATCAAATCGGCGACGATGTTTTCTTGAATTTGCGGACCGGTGATTTTGACGACGGCGGCCTTCAATCCCAGGTGGTAAAGAAACAGGGTTTGTCCCGCAGCAGGAATCCGCCCGTCGGGAAAGTTCAAGACTGCAAAGCGCCCGTCGGAATTATACAAAACCACCTTGCCCGCGACTGAATCGTCCGGTGTGATGATGGCGACCGGGGCGGAACCGCCGCCGACAGGCTGTGAGAACGCCGGAGATTTCGAGGGTTGGTTGGAAGCACAACCGGCGGCAAACATTCCTGCGACCAAAAGCATCAACGGCACAAACTGTTTCATGGCGACAGTAAAACGTGCGGCGTCGCGCAGGTCAATTCAGGACCAAAACATTAATATTTTAATCGATAGGGAAACAGGAATGCAGACGAAGGTTTATTCAATGAGATGTCCGGAGGATTTTCTTTGGCAGCAGCGGGACTTGGTTTTCGGTCGCCCGACCTTTAAGATGGCAATGTGCCGACTGACATCAAATCCCTGACGAGCGAGGAACTGGAAGCCCAATTTAAAACGTGGGACCAGCCCGTCTATCGCGTCGCGCAGGTGCTGGACTGGCTTTACGTCCGCCGCGTGACGTCCTGGGACGCCATGACGAACCTGCCCAAGGCCATGCGCGAAAAATTGCGTGGGAATTATTCGCTGCAAACGCACGAACTCGTCCGCAAACAGGGTTCGCACGACACCACACAGAAATTCCTCTGGCGGCTGCACGACCATTCGCTCATCGAAAGCGTTTTGATTCCCGCCAACCCAGCGCTTTATGGCGACGCCAGCGACCGCCACACGCTCTGCATTTCCACGCAGGTCGGCTGCGCCTACGGCTGCAAGTTTTGTGCGAGTGGACTCGACGGCTGGAAAAGAAATCTCACGCCGGATGAAATTGTGGAACAGATTTTGTCCATCGAACGGTGGAACGAACAAAATGCGGAACGCGAAGTGCGGAGTGCGGAATCGCCGGAAGATTCCACTCCACATTCAGCACTCCGCACTCCGCGCTTGATCAATAACATCGTCGTCATGGGCATGGGCGAACCGCTGGCGAATTACGATAATTTGTTGAAGGCCTTGAAAATCCTGAACGCGCCGTGGGGCGGCGGCATCGGTGCGCGAAAGATCACCATTTCGACTAGCGGACTCGCGCCGCAGATCCGCAAGCTTGCGCGGGAGCCGATGCAGTTCCGCCTCGCCATCTCGCTTCATGGCGCGACGGACGAGACTCGGAATAAAATCATGCCGGTCAACCGCAAGTATCCGCTCCGGGAACTCGTCAACGCGTGCGAGGAATATCAGCACGAAAAAGGCCGCATGATCACGCTGGAATATATTTTGATCGCCGGCGTGAATGATTTCATCGCTGAAACAAAGCCGCTCGCCGTGCTGGCTCGCAAGCTTCATGCCAAAGTGAACCTGATCCCCTACAACAAGGTTGAAGGGTTGCCGTGGGAACGGCCCGGCGAAGATGCCTGCGAAAAATTCCTCGCCGCGCTGGAGGACCAAAAGGTCACAGCCACCTTGCGCCGCGAAAAAGGCCACGACATTGACGCCGCGTGCGGGCAGTTGCGTCTGAAGACGGAAAAGGAATTGTCGAATAGTTAAACCGTTGAATTGTTATGCGACCATCCGATTTAACGATTTAACATTTCAACACTTCAACGTATCATTTTCCCGTGATCGCCCTACTCGACTACGGCTCCGGCAACCTGCGCAGCGTCCACAAATCGCTGCTCAAGGTCGGCGCGGACGTGCGCCTCGTTCAGCGACCCGATGAAATAGGCGACGCCAGCGCAATGGTCCTGCCCGGTGTCGGCGCGTTCGACGACTGCATCAACGCGCTGCGCAAACAGGAACTGCTCGAAGCAGCGCGCGATTTCATCAAGACCGGCAAACCGTTTCTCGGCATTTGCGTCGGCTATCAGGCGCTGTTCGAGCGCAGCGATGAGTTCAATTCCTGCGCCGCCGGCCTGGGCGTCTTTCAAGGCAGCGTCGTCCGATTCACCGAAAAACCAGGGCTGAAGATCCCGCAGATCGGCTGGAACCAGCTGGACATAGTGAAGACCGATTGTCCGATTTATCGCGGCATACCCGGCGGCAGCTACGTTTATTTCGTCCACAGTTTTTATCCGCAACCGGTGGACTCCAGCATCGTCGCCACGCGTACGGATTACGGCGACACCTTTGCCTCGTCCGTCTGGCGCGACAATGTCTTCGCCACGCAATTTCATCCTGAGAAAAGCCAGAAGGTCGGCCTGCAACTCCTGAAGAATTTCGTGGAGCTTGCGAAAGGCTGAAGCTGTTTCCGGCCTATTCGGATTCTGCATTGGAAAGGTCTAATATGAAGCAATTGACCGAACATACCGGAGCCAGCTATAAGGGCAAAGCCCTCAAATACGCCGAAACCGTTGACACCAAACCGTGGAACGCCTTCTACGAACGGTCGGCTGTCATTTCCCTTCTGCCATCCCTGACTAACGCCAACGTATTGGATGCCGGCTGCGGTTCAGGCTGGTAACGCCCTGCCGATAATTAAAACACTTCCGCCACGGCTTCGCGGAGGGCGCGGATCATCTTCTGCATTTGCGCCGTCGTGGTGCAATACGGCGGCATCAGGACGATGACGTTTCCGATGGGGCGGGTGAGGACGCCGCGCTTGGCCATGGCTTCGCAGACGCGGATGCCTGCGCGTTCGCGCAATTCATAGGGTTCGCGCGTGCGCCAGTTTCTCACCAGCTCGATGCCCGCAATCATTCCCACCTGCCGGATGTCGCCGATGTGGGGCAGGGGCCAGAGAGACTGCAATTCTTTGCGCAGGACGTTTTCCAGATTCTTTCGCGCGCGCGCGGATGCGGGGCTTTGGAGGATTTCCAGACTTGCGAGGGCCGCGCTGGCGCCGAGCTGGTTGCCGGTGAAACTGTGTCCGTGGAAAAATGTCTTGAACTCCGCGTATTCGCCAAGAAATGCGTCGAAAATATTCTGCGTGGTGAGGGTCGCGGCCATCGGCAGGTAACCGCCGGTCATGCCCTTGGCGAGACAGAGGAAATCCGGTTGCACGTTTTCCTGCTGACAGGCGAAGAGGGGAAGGTGCGGAGTGCGGAATGCGGAGTGCGAAGTGGTGCGGCCAAATCCGGTCATCACTTCGTCGGCGATGAGCAGGGCGCCGTGGTGCCGGGCGATGTCGGAAACTTGTTTCAGCCAGGTTTGCGGTTGCGGGATCATCCCGGCGGAGCCTTGCATGAGGGGTTCGAAGATGAAGGCGGCGTAGGGATTGCCCCTGCGCTTTTGCGCGGCAAATTTTTTCTCCACCAAACCGACGCATTCGAAGTGGCACTTGCGATAATCCCGCGCGTCGGCGCGTTCCGGCCTGGCGCGGTTGAACGGGCAGCGGTAGCAATAGGGTGACATGACCTTGTCGGGCTTGAACAGCAGGCCGGAATAGGCCTTGTGAAAGAGGTCAATATGTCCGGCGGAAACAGCGCCCACGGTGTCGCCGTGATACGCGCCGTCGAGGGAGAGGAATTTGGGCCGCGCGGTTTTGCCACGGGTGCGGCGGGTGAATTCGTAGGCGAGCTTGAGGGCCACTTCCATGGCGGTGGAGCCGTCGTCGGAGAAGAAGACCTTTCCTAGTTTATGATTTGAGATTTGAGATGGACGCGCTGCGTCGCCTTTAGATTTATTCGCCACTGAAATTAATCTTGAGGCGAGAAGGGAAGCGGGTTCGTTGGCGAAACCCAGGGCGGAGCTGTGCGCGATTTTTTTCAACTGCCGGCGGATGGCGGCGTTGATTTTGGGATGATTGTGTCCGTGCAGATTTGTCCAGATGGAAGCATTGGCATCGAGATATTCGCGGCCATGAACGTCGCGCAGGACGGCGCCATGACCTTCGGCGATGACGAGAGGCTCGCGCTTGAGCCAGTCGCGCATCTGGGTGAACGGATGCCAGACGAACCGGCGGTCGAGCTGGGCGGATTGGTTCATGGGTCCAAAGGCCTTGGCCAGTGGTCCGAGTTATTATTGAGCGCGAAGGCCACATGCGAAATATCTTCCGGCTTGTGTGCGGCGGTGATTGTCACGCGCAAGCGCGCCCGTCCGCGCGCGACGGTCGGGTAACGGATGGCGGGGATGAAGATGTTTTGGGCGCGCAATTTGGAGGATGCTCCGACGGCTTTGGCTTCATTGCCGATGATTAAAGGGATGATGGCGCTGGCCATTGCGGAATGCGGAATGCGGAGTGCGGAATGAAATGTTTTGACCTGCTTCCACAGATGCTTGTTGAGCGCCCGGCCTTCGGGGGATTGGACGAGGCGGATGGCGGCGGTGGCGGCGGCTGCGGCGGCGGGAACCGGCGCGGTGCTGAATATGAAACTGCGCGCGCTGTTCACAAGAAAATCAATGAGGACGCGCGAGCCGCAAATGTAGCCGCCGCTGGAGCCGAGCGCCTTGCCGAGCGTGCCCATCTGGATGTCTATTTCGCCGGCCACGCCAAGGGCGTCCGCAAGGCCGCGTCCATTTTTGCCGATGATGCCGGTGGCGTGGGCCTCGTCCACCATGAGCCACGCGCCATATTTATTCTTGAGCGCGACGATTTCACGGAGCGGCGCGGCGTCGCCATCCATGGAGAAGATGGATTCGGTGACGATGAGCACTCGCGTATGGACGAACCTCTCCCTGGGGGCATAGCGGGGCAGGGAAATTTTGGAGGTCCAGAGGAGAATCTTTTCCAAATCTTCCAGATCATTGTGGTCGAAGACGCGGAGGGTGGCGCCGCTCAGCCGCGCGGCGTCCACGATGCAGGCGTGGACAAGTTTATCAATGATGATGATGTCGGACTTGCCGAGCAGGGCGCAAATGGTGCCGATGGCGGCGGCGTAGCCCGTGGAAAAGGAAAGTGCGGCCTCGGTCTTTTTGAAGGCGGCGAGGGTTTCCTCAAGTTCGTGGAACGGCGCAAGGGAGCCGGAGACCAGACGCGAGGCGCCCGCGCCTGCGCCGAAGCGTTTCACGGCGTCAGCGGCGGCTTTTTTCAACGCGGGATGACTGGCGAGNNCGACGGTTCAATTCATGATTGAACGGGTTCATTGTTCAACACAGATAATCACAGATGGACACGGATGGAAAGAAAGAGAGCTGCTAAAGCGGCGGGATGGCCCAGCGCCCGTCAATCATGCTGGCGGAAACGTTGCCGGCATGGGCGAGAACGGTTTCATAGATGTCGCCGGAGTTTTTGCCGGAAGGAACCGCAATCAAATCGGCGGAGGCGTTTTCGGAGAGTTCGCCGGCCTGCCCGGCAAGGCCGAGGGCGCGCGCGCCGTTGATGGTGGCCATCCGGAGAATTTCGGGCGGAGAAATGGACTTGTCGGTGGCGGCAAGCAGGCGCATCTCCTCGAACATGTTCAACTCCGGCTTTTGCTTGCCGATCTTGCGCGTCGTGGCGAGGCTGTCGGTGCCGAGGCAAAGATTGACGCCGGCGTTGTCGAGGCGTTCGCGCAGAAACGGCGGATGCCGGAAATAGGCGTGGCTGCGAGGGCAATGGACGACGTGAACGCCATGCCTGCCGAGCAGCCTTGCGTCGCCGTGCGCGAGCATGTTGACGTGGGCGGCGATCAGATTTTCGCCGAGCATTTTGTTGCGGGCGAAATGCTTGACGGGAGAGCCGTGGCCGCAGTCCGAATGGTCGCGCTCGTTGCGCTTCATCCAGTCAAACATTTTTCCGCGCGCATGGGCGAACATTTCAAACTCCTCCGCAGACTCGGCGATGTGCGTGGTGACGCGCCATTTTTTTTTGCGCGCGAGCCCGGCGGTCAGGCGGAGCAGTTCCGGCAGGGTGGAGTAGGGCGCGTGCGGTGAAAGCGAAGACGAACACCGCGCATGCGCGAGCGAATCGATTTTTTCGACGGCTTCATTTAAAATATCCCGCGGTTTGCGCTTGGCGCGGATGCCGGTCATTTCCAGAAATGAAAAAACGCGCAGCGGCGTGGCGTCCCAGACTTCAGGCAGCAGGTCGGGCATGGACTCGATGTCGGCGACGGTGGTCGTGCCGGTCTTCACGAGCATGTGGGCGCCGTGCAGCCATGAGTGCGCGTATTCGGCATAGCTCCACGCGGTCTTGGCGGCTGTGATGAGCGGAATCCAGTCGGTGAAAGTCGTCGGCGGAGGCAATTCCCCGGCCATGTCGGTGTAATCCAGGTGGCAATGGGCGTTGACGAGGCCGGGAAGCAGGATGACATCGCCGAGGTCGAGAACTTTATCGTCGGAGTGGGATTGAAAGTCCGTCCACGGGCCGACGGCGCGGATTTTATTTCCAGAGACAACCACGACGCCGTTTTCAATCGGCGGCTGTGAAACCGGCAGGACTGTCCGCGCTCGGAGAATCACATTACACTCCGGCTTCGCGCTTGGCGTTCTTTAACTTGGCGGCGTCCTTGTGCTTGTGGGCCTTTACCTTGCTGTGGCGTTTGCGGATTTGTTGTTCAATTTTTTTTGTGACGCGGTCAATGGCGGCATACAGGTCGCTTTCACGATCCTCCGCGAAAAGGTCGGGGCCGCGCACAGCCAGACGCATGGAGCAGCTGAACTGTTTTTCCGGCACACGGGTATGGTCGTGTTCCAGCGTGACGCGTGCGTCAACGGCGCGCTTGTCAAAATGGTCGAGCTTTTCAATCCGCTTGACGACGTGCTCTTCAATGGACTTGGTAAGCGTCAAGTTGTGCGTCGAAAGAATCAATTTCATATTTCAAAGATGCTACCGGGCCGCCGAAAAATCCAGTCTTTCCTTTGAATTTGAAAATATGTAGCGAAAGTTGTGCCACTTTGCTAATTTAAACAAGAATGGCACTTGGCTTACATCTTTCGCAGCGGCTGACGCAGTCAATGGTGCTCGCGCCACAATTGCAGCAGTCGTTGGCGATGCTTCAGGCACCGACTCTGGAACTCAAGGCGCTCATCGAACAGGAACTCGAACAAAATCCCGTTCTCGAAGAAGTCGCCGCGCCGGAACTTGAACTGCCGGAAAAGCCCGTGACGGACCTTGGCGACACGGCTGACGCGACCGCAACTCCGGACCCCGCAGAACGTGCGGATGATTTGCCGGATGCGCCTACAGATCCCGATTCCGAAAAAAATTCCGACGCGATAGGCGACGATTTTCAAGCAGAGTTCGACAAGCTTGTGCAAATGGACCAGGAATGGCGCGACAGTGTTTCGCAGACGAGTGCACCTATCCGGCAATCAACCGAGGACGAGGAAAAGCGGCAGTTCATGTTTGACTCGCTCACCGCAGAAACCTCCCTGGCGGAATTTTTGATGGAACAGGTGCGTGAATCGGATTTGAACGACGAACACCGCATCATTGCCGAACTCATCGTTGGCAACGTTGATGATTACGGCTATTTGAAGGCGTCGGTCGAGGATATCTCAGCCGCGAACAACATCCCTGCTGAAACGATTTCTGAAATCCTCAAGACCATCCAGACGTTCGATCCGCCCGGCGTCGGCGCGCGCGATCTGCGCGAATGCCTCATGTTGCAGCTCGAACGTGCCGGCAAAGAGGAAACGCTCGAATACCGCATCGTGCGCGATTTCATGGACGCGCTTGGCAAACGTCGCATTCCTGAAATCGCCCGCGGAGTCAGTCGCACGGTGGAAGAAGTGCAGGAATCGCTCGCCAAAATCGCACGTCTTGAACCGCGGCCCGGGCGCGCGTATCTGCCGGACAACGACCAGTTTATTTTGCCCGAGGTCTTTGTGCATAAAAACGGCGATGATTTTGTTGTGACGACCAACGACGAGCAGATTCCGCATTTGCGCATCAGCAACGTGTATAAGGATTTGATGGCGGCGGGCGAAAACAACGCCGAGGTGAAGGAATACATCCGTGACAAAATTCGTGCCGGAAAATTCCTTATCAAGAGCCTGCACGCCCGGCAGCAGACCATTTTGAACATCGGCAAGGAGATTGTGAAGCGCCAGCATGAGTTCATGGAAAAAGGCATCGCGCATCTGAAGCCGATGACGATGGCGCAAGTCTCAGAGGTTGTCGGCGTGCATGAAACGACGGTGAGCCGCGCCGTTTCCGGCAAATACATACAAACGCCGCAGGGGATGTTTGAGATGAAATTTTTCTTCACGGCCGGATTGCATACGACCGGCGGGTCCGGGGAAATTTCCAACACGAGCGTGAAGGACATGGTTGCCGAGATGTTCAAGGCCGAGGATTCCATCATCCCGCTGTCCGACCAGCAGGTGGTCAAAATGCTCGCAGCAAAAGGCATCACGATTGCGCGCCGCACCGTCGCCAAATACCGGGATGAACTGGGAATCCTGCCGTCGAATCTGCGGAAAGTTTACTGATTGTTTTTGTATTGCGTGATGTTTTTGTTGCCCTATTTTCGGGCAATGATCCCAACGCGTTTCCTTTGCCGGTTTCTAATCATCATTTTGCTGCCGTCCTGCTTCACAGGCTGTGCGCACAACAAGCTGTTTTGGAAAGACTATAATTCCGGCAGAAACGTGCCGGTGAGCCTGAGTTATATCGTCGGGGCGGATATTTCCGCAGTCCCGGCGCAGGAGGCGCGCGGAATCAAGTTCAGCGACAACGGCGTGACCAACGACGTGCTGCAAATCCTCAAGAACCACGGCTTTAATTACATCCGTCTTCGCGTCTTTGTGCAGCCGACCAATCCCGGCGGATATAGTATGCAGGGCTTTTGCGATTTACCGCACACCATCGCCATGGCCAAACGCGTGAAGGCCGCCGGCATGGGATTGCTGATTGATTTCCATTACAGCGACACCTGGGCCGACCCCGGCAAACAGACCAAGCCTCTCGCATGGCGGCAACTGCCCTTGGATCAATTGATCCAGACCATGCACGATTATACCAAGGATGCCGTCGCCCAGTTGAAGGCCGCCGGAGCCGAACCCGACATGGTGCAGGTGGGCAACGAAATCACCCCCGGCATGTTGCTCAACGCATTGCCCGCCCGACGCGGCGGCGCATCCCAACAGGTTTCCGACCAGCCCGAAGGCAGCACGCACGACTGGGACATCCTCGCCTCGCTCCTCAAGGCCGGCATCTCCGGCGTGAAGGACGTTGACCCCCGGATTCTCATCGTCATGCACATTGATCGCGGCGGCGACAACATCACCACGCGACGCTGGGTTGATAATGCGCTTTCGCACGGCGTCGCCTTCGACATCCTTGGCGAATCCTGCTACACCCACTGGCAGGGGCCGCCCGCCGGCTGGAAGGCGAACTTTGACGACCTCGTCACACGCTATCCCAAGCTTTCATTCCTAGTCGCGGAAGTCGCTTACGAAACCACCGAGGCAAACGAAGTCATGCATAGCCTGCCGGATCATCGAGGACTTGGCACGTTCATCTGGGAACCCACACAGAATGGCAACCAGCAGGGATTGTTCGACAGAAGCGGTGCCGTCGTCCCGGAAAAAATGGTGCTGTATGACAAGGTCGTGAAAGAATACGGACTGAAGCATTGAGAAGTACCACGGCGCTGGAAAAGCGTGCGCTAAATGCCCAAGCTATTGTCATTCGCTTCTACGAGGCATCCTTCACGGGTCAAAAAGAGCCAATTCCAGACTAAATTCCCTGTTTTAAACTTGTTAGCTGATATAATCCGTTCGGCAATCGCCATTATCCCGGTTAAAAACGGCGTTTTTGGGGCAAAAATAACGATTCCAAGTCCGACTTCGGCGTTTTTGCCGGAAAAACGGCGATTTCAGATCCAAATTTGCCGTTTTTGGACCAAGAACGGCGATTCCAGGTCCAACATTGTAATTTTTTGGGGGAAAACGACGATTCTAAGTCCAAGATTGGCGTTTTTGGCGCAAGAACGGCGATTTCAAGTCCAAGTTTCACGTTTTCCAGCCCAGAAATGGAAATCTTAAGTCCAACTTTTTGGGTTTTGGCGGGAGAAGACGGTTTTGAAACGGCCCGGCGAAATTGGATTCAACTCATTTCTTTTGCAACTCCGCCTTCGTCGCCTTTTGCAGCGCGTCGAGTTCGTCGCGGATTTCTTCCTTCACCTTTTTGCTCATCCGGTCTATGAACAGGATTCCGTTCAAATGATCCGTTTCGTGCTGGATGGCGCGCGCCAGCAGTCCGCCCGCGCGAAACGCAATGGGCTTGAGTTTTTCGTTGAGAGCCTTCACGTCCACAAATTCGGGCCGCGCAATCTCCCCGAAAATTTCAGGAAAACTCAGGCATCCTTCGCCGCCGGCCACCGGTTCGCCGTCCGGCTTGATTTCGGGATTGATAAGGACGAGCGGCATGATGGCGTCGAGTTCGGCGGGTTTGCCGTTGAGTTCGAGTGTGGAGGGGCGATCTTCGCCGGCGCCACGCACGTCGATGACGGTGAGTTGCAGGGCCTTGCCAATTTGTTGTGCCGCCAGCCCGACGCCGTGCCGTTCATGCATCGTCTCGAACATGTCGGCGATGAGTTTTTTTATATCGGGCGTGATTTTTTCAATCACGGCGCCTTTTTGCCGAAGAATGGGATTTCCGTATTTCGTGATTTCCAGAATCATTTTAAGGTGACAAGTGACGTGTGTCGGGTGACAGGATTTCGTTGCGGGCGGTTTTCAATTGTTTGGATGGTCTTGGTCAATCCGCCGATTATCCGGCTCAAAATTGCGGCTCGTTGTGAAATGGTTTCGGGTGGAAGCAAATGATTGCATCGCTCGTAACGGCCACGGCTTTCTCGCGCTTCACCACGCGCAATTTTCAAATGCTGCGGCAATTCTTTTCCGAAGCCGCGACCGAATCCTTCCTCGATGTTGGCGCAGATGGAATCCAGGCTGCGGACTTGCTGCTTCATCAATTCACGGCCGCGATAATCCTTCATCAATATTTCCGAGTCCGTCCAAAAATCATCAAACAATTGGCGGGCGATCTGGTAAATGCCAAATGATTCCAAACGGTCTGAAGGATTCGCAGGTTCGTTTGTTTTCATGTCACCTGTCACTCGCCACTTGTCACCCCTAAGATTTGGAGAATCCGTTCCAGTTCCGCGTCGCTGAAAAACGAAATCTCCAGCGAACCTTTGCCTTGCGCGTATTTTAATTGAACCTTTGTCGCAAAAATCTCGCGCAGCTTCGCCTCCATGTCGGCAACATGCGGGTCGCCAGCCGGTGTGACAACGGTTTCGGGCTGCGTCGCGGATTTGGAGCCGCGTTTTTGCAGTTTGGCAACAAGGCCTTCGGTCTGCCGGACATTCAAACCGTCCTTGATGACGCGCTCTGCGGCGAGCTTTTGGTTCTTCTCATCCACCAATCCGAGAATGACTTTTGCGTGGCCAACCGAAAGACGCCCTTCCCGGACAAATTTTTGAATGGTTTCCGGCAGTTTCAAAAGCCGTATCGCATTCGCCACAACCGCGCGGCTCCTGCCAACTTTTGCGGAAATTTCCTCCTGTGTGAGCTGAAACTGTTCCGCAAGCTGCGCATAGCCATGAGCTTCTTCAATGGCATTGAGATTTTCGCGCTGGAGATTTTCTATGAGCGCTAGTTCGAGAACCGAGCGGTCATCGGCTTCACGCGTGATGATGGGAACTTCCGGCAGGTTCAGTAGCTGCGCCGCACGCCAGCGGCGTTCACCGGCAATCAATTCAAAAAATTCCCCGCGCGCACGGACGATGAGCGGCTGGACAATTCCCTGTTCGCGGATTGAATCGGCCAGTTCGCGCAAGGACTCGTCCGAAAATTCTTTGCGGGGTTGCAGCGCGGAAGGACGGATTTTATCCAGCGTAACTCGCAGAACGCGTTCGCGGTTGTCGGGCGCGGGAACTGGTAACACTGATTGTTGGACCGTCGGGGCGGGTGGAGGTTGTGTGAGCGGCGGATTGCCACCCAATAACGCGCCGAGACCGCGACCTAAAGCTGGTTTTGCCATGCGCGCAGGGTGTCGCAGGGCGGGGGAGTTGTCAATTTGAAGCGCGTTGGTAACGCGGATAAAATAATATTCCGCACTCTAATAACATTAATTATTCCAAACTGGTGAAGTCGCCGACGGGCCGTGTGAATGTCGCCTGTGCGGGCTGCACGACGAGTGTGTTCGCGGTTTCCTTTATGCTGCCGGATGCGGCCGCAAAGGGAAAGGCGATGACGAAAAACGCCGAGCCGATCACTGTGGCGACGAAGCAACCCGGACGGACGAGAGTGACGTCGGCTATCGTATCGATCGAATGGTCGTCGGCAGCCGCCTGACTGGTGTTGATGCAGCCCAGACTGACCAAGCCCACGCACAAAGCGGTCATTAATTTTCTTTTCATAAAAATTGCTGTTGACGCAACACTGCACCCGGCCAGAAGAGTTTTCAAGTTATTTGTTTTTCGAAGTTAAATTAACCATTGAATCTGCGGAAGAAGAAGCGCGCAAAAAATGCACG
>PKZR01000004.1 GCA_003133815.1 Limisphaerales bacterium
CTTAGCAGCACAAATAATTGATCGAGAAGTCATAAAAACTGAAGCCACCCTAGGTGGTTGATATTTACCTGTTCGCCGTTCGGGGTCTGTTGGATAAAAGCATTAGGTTTTCCGGCTCGCGACTGATGTTTATGCTGCAGGCTGGATTATTTTGATAGAAGAAAAAATGAAGAAGTCTGTTACAAACTTCGGTCGGCAAACGGGGTTTACCCTGATTGAACTACTGGTGGTCATNNATGTATGCAGGCGACAACGGCGACAAAATCGTTGCATCATTTGCCGAAGCGGGTTCTCCAAATCATGACGGAGATGGCTTTTGGGGGCCGCCCAATCCGGACACAGGCAATGGCATGGGCACGAGTCCATGGGTTTCAACCGCACAGGCTTTGGCTGACATGCAGGGGATGTTGAGGACGAATAACCTGCTTTATCAATACGCTCCCAATGTGGATGTTTATCATTGTCCCGGTGACATTCGATTGAATTTTTCTGTCGTTCTGAATCAATCTCCCGTTAAATGGGCTTACGACAGTTATTCAAAGACTGAAAACGTTGGCGGCGAAGGCCTGTTAAAGCCGGCCGCACCACCCTGGGGTGAGGTGCCTTATGCAAAAACATCCGATATAAAAAGGCCATCCAACACCTTTGCCTTCTTGGAAGATTCTGATTGCCGTGGTTATAATGTGGGAACTTGGATAGTAAAATTTAATTTTCCAGCGGCAACCTCCTTCACTTGGGCCGATCCCGTGGCCATCTTTCATGGCGATGTAAATACCGAATGTTTTTCGGACGGACATGTTGAATATCACAAATGGTCGGACCCGCTGATTCTTGCTGCAGGCAAACAAGCTTCTCTAGGCCAGATATACATTTTTACAGGTCCGACCAGCGGTATCGATTATGATTATGTGTTAAACCACTTTCTTTTTCCGGCCAATCCATGACCGATTGATTCATCACGGGTATCTGAACCCTAAACCCTTAATCGCTTAATTTTCTGAAAAATAGTTTTCAATACTTAATCGTTCTAACTCTGGTTTGCTGTGACGAGTTTTACAAACGCACGATTATTGAAGGCTGCCTAGGCAATGAAGGTGTTTGATAATACTGAATTTATTTTCGGCTCCAAACATATAGGTTTTGGAATAAAAATGTTTCTGCTGATGGCGTTGGCACCGAAACTAAAAGCACCTTTCGTCAATATGTTTTATAAGGCGTCCTGGCCCTCGGGGTATCAGCATATTCACGTTTCAGAATGGTTTCAGCCTGCGAAGTTTTGGATTTACTTTCATTGGAGTATGTCATGAAACCAACACAATTACGGATTTCTTTTCAAATCGTCAGCCTGCTTTTGTTGGTCGCCGGTTTGCCTGTCAGGGCCGCCGTCATCACATGGGCGACGCCGATGAATATTACAACAGACACTGATGTTGACACCAATGGCTTGTTAATTTACGCCGAGACTTGGGGGCAGAATGGGGCTACGATTAACGGCGTGCCCTTCGCGTATGACACCAGCAAAACGGGCGATGCGAATGTCGGAATCGCATTTGGTTCCACCGCAGGCACGGATAAAAGCGGCGAAGGTGTCGGGGGAACCGGCACTCCCTATGCCAATTTATCTGCCGCCTACAAAGTCCTTGTCAAGGGCACGGTTTGGGCCAATGTCGGCACGGTGGGAGCCGTCACGTTTAACAGCTTGACGGTGAGCAATCTTTATGAGGTTCAAATTTGGGAGAATGACAGCCGGGGCGGTTTTGCCACCCGCGTCGCCACTCTTAATGACAGCAGCGTGGGCGGGGATTCAGTCAGTCTGGCGCATTGTGTCGGCGGCACTACGTCCTCGGTGAATGGTGGTCTCGGTCAATATGTGATAGGAACCTTTACTGCGGATGGCACTTCCCAGACCATCTACATCACCGATAGTGCCAACTTGCCCCAGAATGCCGGCGACCAGATCAACTCCATTCAACTTCGCAATCTTTCACCATCTCTACAGGTGACTAACTTCTATCAGGCGACATGGGCCTCGGTGGACCAGCATAATCCAGCACCGGAATGGTTTCAGGACGCCAAGTTTGGCATTTATTTTCACTTTGGCATATTCAGCGTCCCGGCCTATGGGAGCGAGTGGTATCCGCGTAACATGTATCATGTGGGCGACCCCGTCTATGCGTTTCACACCAACACCTTTGGTGATCCGTTTGGCACTTCCACGACGTTGCCCTTTTTCCCGGAATATTATTTCATCAACGGCGGCACCAACCTGGCCGGCCAATTTGTGCAGTTCGCGCCCAAGTTGGTATCGCAGGGCGGCAATTGGGATCCGGACGCCTGGGCACAGCTATTTGTGGAGGCGGGCGCGAAGTTTGCCGGGCCGGTGGCGGAACATCACGACGGCTTTTCCATGTGGGCCAGCAAGGTAAATCCATGGAATTCGGTCAGCAAAGGTCCGGGAGTGGACATGGCGTCCATTTGGGCCACGGCTATCCGCGCCAAGGGGCTGAAATTTATGATGTCCATGCATCATGCCTATAATTTCAATGGTTATTACCAGTATGTGCCGGCGCAGACGGACACCAATTTGCAACAGTTGTATGGCCAGTTGCCAACGGCCCAGGAAAACACGCTATGGCTGGCCCGGCTGGAAGAAATCATTGACGGTTATCATCCCGACCTCATCTATCAGGACTTTGATGTGAAAGATGTTCAGCTTTCGGACCGTTTGAGTTTTCTCGCCTATTATTACAACAGCGCACTGAGCTGGAGCAACGAGGTGGTGGCCATCTACAAGGACGGATTTGATACCCTCGGGGAAATGTATGATTACGAACGGGGCGGCCCGGGAAACATTGTATATCCATACTGGGAAACCGACGATGCGGTCAGCCCGTCCAGTTGGGGTTATACGACCGGCATGACCTACTATCCGACCAACGCGCTGATTGACGCGCTGATTGACCGGGTCAGTAAAAATGGAACCATGCTATTGAACATCTCGCCGATGGCGGATGGGACGATTCCGCAGGGACAGCAGAACCTCCTGCTCGGCATCGGAGACTGGCTTGGCCGGTTTGGTGAAGCCATCTATTCCAACCGCTGCTGGCAAGTTTACGGGGAAGGTCCGACGAAAATGGGGGGTAGTTTGTATGTCGCGCCGATCGCTGGCACCAACACGGACATCCGCTTCATGCGGAACAAGGCCACAAACACGCTGTATGCGATTGTGATGGGCTGGCCCGGTTCGCAATTCACCATTACCTCGCTGAACACTCAGAACATCAATCTGACCACGTTGACGAATGTGCAACTACTGGGCAACACAGCCGGGACTTACATTCCGCTTAACAACTACACGCAGGATACCAACGGTCTGCATATTGCGATGCCGGCGCAGCCTTACACTGCGGTTTCCTATGTGGTGAAACTTACGTTCTCCAACCAGATTCCAAATTATTTGCCATACTTTCTTCCAAATATTTCCTGGCAGGCGCCGGTGCCAATCACGACAGCCGACGCCACGCTCAATCAGTTGGGCACCATCGTTGGAGCGGCAAGTTTCGCAGTATCAGCGCCAACAGTGACGTTGTCCAATGGGACGAACGTTGTTTTCAAGACCGACAATTCGGTGGCCTCCTGCACCGGTGCCGGTGCAGGCACCGGCGCGTTCACCGGCAACACCGGCAATGCCAATTTCAACACGGTGCTGAATGGCTTCAATTATGACAACGGGCCAAAAACCATCACGCTCTATAATTTGACCGTAGGTCAGTCTTATTCCGTCCAGCTTTTTGCCTTGGACGACCGCAATGACGCGAGTCAGGAGATTTTGCGTCCGTCCAGTTTTCAACAGCCGAATGTTACAAGCGATGTTTCGGCCACGTTTCTGATGGGTAATAATGATTATGTGATCGGCAATTTCGTCGCGCCGCCGAACGGCACGAACACGACCGTGAATGTGATCATCCAGGAAAACCTACAAAGTAGCGGCAACGGAAACATCAACGCGCTGGTAGTGCGTGCGCTGCCGTCCTTGCAGTTGAACTGCCAAATGACGTCGGGCGGTCAGTTGCAACTGCAATGGGCGCAAGGTGCGCTTTTGGGGGCGACGAATTTGATCGGACCGTGGTTAACAAATGCCACTGTGTCTCCATTTTACCTCACGCCGACTGGAGCGCAGGAGTTTTTTCGAGTGCAATTTCAATAACTTGATACAAAATGATTCTTGAGACAGATTTTAAATTACTGCAAACTAATTTTATGAAACCGGACAAGACATTCTCCAATATCATCCTGTTCTTGCTGGTAGGCGCGTTAAGCTTGAAAGCTGCCAGCGGCACTTGGACGGGTGTCACGGATTCCATTTGGGGTGATGCGAACTGGAGTGCCTCACCGGTTCCGGGCACCGGGGATACGGCCACATTTAGCGGTGCGGGGGATGGCAACACCACGATTAATTTGGGATCGGGTGTCACGATCGGCAACATGCTTTTCAATACCGGCGGCGCAGCGGCATATACAATCGGCAATGGTGCGGTTGGCAACCAGACGCTCACGCTCAACAATTCTGGTGCGATCACTGTTAATTCCACGGTTTCCAGCAATGAACTGTTCAACGCGGCAGTTGTCCTTGGCACCGATACGACTGCGCAGACTTACAAGTTTGTCAACAACAGCACCAATACACTTGGGTTTGCCGGCAACCTATACGGCGGTCTGACAGGCGGCACGAAAGGCACCAAAACGCTGGCGGTTGGCGGGTCGGGGAACACGGTGATTAGCGGCAACATGACAAATGGTGGTGCGACCACCATTGCCTTGACCAAAACGGGCACGGGCAACTTGACCTTTAATGGAACGGTGAACGCCACCTCGGGACTTAATACCCAGGGAGCCTACGGCACCGTCACCCTCAACCGCGGTAATTTGGCGTTGAACTTTTCCAATTTCAGTTCTTCCGGCAATGCGGATTTGCTCGACAACTACACACCAGTTTCGATGGGCGGTGGCACGCTTCAAGTCATTGGCAATGCAATTTATGCGAGCACGCAGAACTTCATCAACGGGTCAGGCGTTGCGGTCAATCCGGGATTCAACGTCATTTCCGTGAGCAACAACTCTCCGACCCTGAATCTCGGTGCTTTTACACAAATACTTGGTTCCCAGACGGAATTTATCGGGCCTGCTTACGATTCCAATCCTACCGGAGGTTCAGCCGCACTTGTCCCAGCCACAGGAACCATCCAAACCACCACATTGGGGCTGCAAAACAAGCTGCTTTGGCCGGCTGCCCGATCGGCCATCGCCACTGTGGGTCAATATAATTGGGCGTCGGTGGCGACGTCTGGATCGGGAGAGCAGAGCATTCTGGCTGGAGATCAGGTTGGCAGTTTCTACACAACAATCGCTTCGGGAACTACTGGGAACGCCGACAATAATCTCGACGTTACTGGCAGCATAACCCTTAACAACGGCGGTTATAACGACACATTACGTTACAACACTCCTACGACATTGACATGCACCGTTGCCAACACCGCCAATTACACCATAGGCGGAATTTTGGTCACACCAAATGTTGCTGTTAACAATGTCACCTTCAATCTTAATACCCATTGGTTAAAAGGCAATAATGTGTCAAGCGGCTCCGGGCCGGATGCAATCGTTGTCTATCAGAACAACACCGGCGGCGAGCTGATTTTCACCAACGGTTCAGTTGTTAATTACAGCACCATACTAACGGCCTATGTCCAGGGCGGACCCGGCACGGTGGTATTATCTGCCAACAGTGGAGCAGCGGGAGCTTCTGCTTATTCTGCCGGGAATTATCTCAACGGAGGCGTGACTGAAATCACTTCGGATGGCAGCTTGGGAAATCTTACGACGGGCACTACCGTCAACCTCAATGGTGGCACGCTCCTTGGTGGGGCAACCTTGACCTTGGATAATTCCGGGACCAATGCGCGGCCGATCACATTGCTGGGAAATGGCGGAGGTCTCGCCGCGACGGCAGGTAACACAATGACTATTGACGGACAGATTGGCAGCGCAGCGAATACTGGGTCGTTGGTGATCGGCATTCCGGCTTCAGCGGCGAACGGAAACGTGGCGGGATTGGTGCCGGGCACGGGCGGCAGCACAGCGAATCCGGCGTTATATGGCACCGGCATGGTTAAATTGAACAACGCCACCGGCAATTATTATTATGGCGGCATCTTCATCCTTGGCGGGGCCACGTTGAACATCAACAGCGAATGGCAGCTGGGCGGGGCAAATCAAGGACCGGTTACCTTCAACAATGGCACATTGCAATACTCCAACACTTTGTATAACACCGCCGTGGACATATCGGGCCAGCCGGTCACTTTGTCGGCGGGTGGCGGCACGATTGATGTCAATACGCACGCCATCACCTATACCAACTCCATCGGTAACAGTGGCAGCGGCGCGCTGACTGTGGTGGACTCAACAGGTGGCGGCAGTCTGAATTTGTTGGGCGGCGGAACCTACACCGGTGCTACGACGGTTGGAGATGGAACTCATTTAATAACCTTGAACTTCAACGGCACCCTTGCCTCCAGCAATGTGACAGTAAACAGTAACGCAACGCTCGGCGGCACAGGCGCGATTGCAGGGAGTGTGACATGGCTGTCCGGTTCGCAGGCTAATTTCAACGAAGCCTCGCCTCTTACAATCTCTGGATCAGTCGCCCTGAACGGAAATACGTTTACGGTCAATGTTCCCGGTGGCCTGCCGCTGGGAACCGGTAATTACACTTTGATGACAGCCGCCGGTGGCATAACAGGTTTATTTAACACTAACCCGCCCGTTTTTTTAGGAGCGGGTGTGGTCAATGGAGCAGTGTCAGCCGTTTTAACGACCAGCAACAATGTGGTTCTGGTTGTGAATGCGCCGGGCATACAGGCAATCTGGACAAACAATGTCGGTGGCAACTGGTCGGGTGGCACCAACTGGAGCAGCAATCCTTACGTGCCGCATTCAGCAGGCGATTCCGCGACCTTTGGGGTCGGTCAGACTTTACAGACGGTGGCCATGGACGCCAACGAGACGGTGGGTAGTCTCGCCATGACCAACGCCAATTCCTTTGTCATTGCGAATGCCGGCAATACTTTGACATTTGATAATGCTGGGTCCGGCGCGGCGATCCTGATCGGTGCTGGCACGACGAATCTGATTCAAACCTCAATGGCACTGAATGACAACCTGCAAGTCAGCGTGGGCGGCGGGGATACGCTGACCATTTCCGGAATTGTTTCCAACGGTCCTAGCGTGATCAAAACGTTGACGGTGAACGGCACTGGCACGACGGTTCTTTCCGGGGCAAACAGTTACGGTCCATCGGCCGGAAGCGTTGGCACGACGTTGAGCGGCGGTGGAACATTGCAGGTGGCTGGCAGCGGCGCGCTGGGTGCAGGCGATGTGAATGTCATTGCCAGCAGTACGCTGCAGTCGGGAGCATCGGGCTTGAATATAAATAATAATGTGATAGCGGGATCTGGGGCGACGGTCACGGTCAATAACAATGGATATAATTTTGCTTTGGGAGGCACGATCAGCGGCAGCGGAGCCTTGGCCGAGGCTGGCAGCGGCACAATTGCTTTGAACGGCAATAACAACTACACAGGAACCACGACGATTAACGCAGGTGTGTTGAGCATTTCCTCACCGAATAATGTAGCAAATACTGCCGCCATCATACTCAATGGCGGTGACCTTCTGGGCAGCGGCACCTTTGCCTTGAACAACAGCATTGGCATCGGCGCAACCGGCGGTGGCACAGGTTCGGCAGGCTTGATTGATGCAGCCAGCGGCCAGACGTTGAGTGTCAACGGTGTCATTGGCTCGGCGGGCAACGCGGGAGTCAACTCGCTCATCATCAACAGCGTTGGCAATGCCGGCATAGTCTTGCTTGGAGCTACGAACACCTTAAACGGTTCGACGACCATATCCAACGGAGTTTTGGAACTGGCCACGCCGATGGCGTTGCAAAACAGCACGTTGAATTACAACGCCGGCTCGGTTTTGTTTGCCGGGAACCTCACGACGGCCACGCTGGGTGGTTTGAGTGGCACGAACACCAGCCTTGGTCTGACTAATTTGAACGGCGCATCGATGGCTCTAACTTTGGGCAATAATAACGGCACCGCCTTTTATGCCGGAAACTTGTCGGGGAGCGGTTCGCTGGTCATGACAGGAACGGGAACGCAAACCATCGGCTCTGGTCCCAGCGGCGGGGCGAGCTATGCGGGAACCACAGTGGTCAACAACGGAACACTCATATTGGGCGGGGTCGGCAACATGAGTGCCAGTGGAAATCTGGATATCAGCGGAATTGGCGGGCCAGCCAACCTGATCATTGCTGATTCGGAGGCAGTTACGGTCGGCGGGATGATTCAAGTGTTGTATGACGGAGGCGCGGGCTACCCGGCGGTCAGTTCTTTGACGGTGCAAAACAACGCCAGTTTGAGCGGGGCGTCATTGAGTTTCGGCGACGGCTCGCGTCTGGCCAACAACACCTCCGTCACCATCACAAACAACGGAACTCTTTCAGTCGCCGGCGCATTTGATCTGAATGACAACATTGGCAGCACGGCTCAAACGACGATGGTCAACCTGAATGGCGGAACCTTGGCGGTGGGTGATTTCATTGATTCTGATGGCTCTGCCACACACCAGGCACACATCAATTTCAACGGCGGGATGTTACAGGCAAACTCCAATGACCCGACCAGCGGCCCGACTACCGCCTTTCTGCCGGCCTTCACCGGGCTAACCGCCTATGTGAACAGCGGCGGTGCCGTGATAAATCCCGAGGGTTATAACATCACGATTGCCGCCGCAATCGTTCATGGCAGCGGATCCCCGGATGGTGGTTTGAGGTTGAACGGCCTCGGCACGCTCATCTTGAACGGAGCGAATACTTACACCGGCAACACAATTATCACCAACGGCACGCTCGTGCTGGGCAGTTCCGGCTCGATTGCAGCCAGCCAGCACATCATCGTTGGCGGCAGCGGAATCTTTAATGGTCCCGCCACGGGTGCATACACTCTCGGTTCCGGCCAGACATTGACGAACAGCAGCTCGCCGGCCATTTTGGGGGGCAACATCAACACCGGCTCCGGAACCGTTGCGTTCAATTATGCATCCGGCACACCGTCGTTCACCATCAACAACGGCACCATGAACTTGTCTTCCACCACCGTCATTCAAATCAACAACACGGGTCCGCCCTTTACATTGGGGACATACAAGCTTATCTCGACCAATGGCAACGGTTCAGGGTTTATAACCTGGATCAAGCCAACAACAATCATCATGGGTGGCAATGGTCTCGCAACCAATACCACTCCGTCATTGCTGATCACTAATGGCGAACTATATCTGGCAGTTGTCACGGGAACATATACCAACCCGGTTATTTATCCCCCGGCAATCGCCTTCCCCGGTGCGCAGGGTTTTGGTGCCAGCACCAACGTCACGGGCGGACGCTTTGGCACGGTCTATCACGTCACTTCGCTGGCTGATGACGGCAGTGCCGGCACGTTTCGTGCCGCTGTGAGCAAGCCCAATCGCATCATCATTTTCGATGTCGGTGGTTATATCAACCTTGGCTCGGCGATTTCGGCCAGCAGCAGTTTGACGATTGCAGGGCAGACCGCTCCGGGTGGCGGCATTGGTTTGAAGGGCAATGAATTGTCCTTCTACAATCAAAACAACATAATCTGCCGGCACCTGCGCGTTCGGCAGGGCGGCAGCAGCAGCGGTTCCAGTGGTATCAACATCGGTTCCAGCGGTGGTCAGGCCAACAACATGATTTTCGACCATACCTCGGTGGAGTTCGGCCAGTGGGACAGCTTTGACGCCGTCCACACTTATAACTTTACGATTCAATATTGCATCATCGCCGACCCGATCAACCAACAGTTCGGCGCGCACGTCGAAGGTGCCAATGCCTCGTATCTTAACAACCTTTGGGTCAACGCCCACAACCGCCAGCCGCTGGCCAAGGCCAGCACGGTTTATGTCAACAACGTTTGCTATGACTATCAGGCCGGTTATACTACCGCTGACACCGCCGGACATTTTAGCCATGACATCGTCAACAACTATTTCATCACGGGACCTTCCACCACCAGCCCGAATGGTGACTTTTTCCAGTTTGACGGTAACCAGGTGGTTTATGGCGTGGGCAACATGCTGGACAGCAGCCGGGACGGCGTCTTGAACGGCGGTCCTTCCGAACCCGGCGGGGACACGGTCTCAGCCACGCCTTGGTCGCCCGTAACAGCCACCATACCCACGGTCTCCGCGCAGAACGCCTACCGGATTGATGTTTCCAGTGCGGGAACATTTCCAACCGACCCCTTGGATTCGCAGGTGATCAGTCAGGTGACTTCGCTTGGGACCGGTGGAAGGATCATCAGCAGTCCGGGTGACACGGGACTGGCCAACGGCGGTTACGGCACAATTAATGGCGGCACGCCACTGACCTGCACCGATGGCGATGGCATTCCGGACATCTGGAAAAA
>PKZR01000012.1 GCA_003133815.1 Limisphaerales bacterium
GTTGAAGGTCGCATAGCAGCCATCAGCGAAGACTGACGCGGTGGAACCGCTGAGCCAGTTTGCGGTTACATCGTCCCATTGGGAGCTGATAGCGCCTTTCCATACGAGGTTGGTGCCGGTCGGCGGAGGCGGCGCGACGGCGACGGCATTGAGCCGCTGAAGATAGTCCACGTTCGGGCCGCTGGAACCGGTGTCGGTGAGCTGGATGATGTTGTTGCCGGTGTTGAGCGTGACATTGTTGGTGACGAGCGCCCAATTGGCCAAGCCGCCGGTTGCCGGAAAATTCAGGCTGGCCACCGCGACGCTGCCGTTCACCATCAATTGCAGCGGCAGGCTGCCGCTGGCGAGCGCGTAACGGATCGCCACCGAATAAACCGCATTGGACGGCGCGTTGACGTTCCACGAAATATAAGCGCCGGAGGAATTCAGATAATCACCAAAACCCGTGCCGGAAAAACCAGGCTCATCGTCGCCGATACCAACGCCGTTGAGACTGGCGTTCTCGGCTTCATAAATGCTCGTGGCCACCGGCGTGGCGCTGGCCGGAACGGAATTGCTGCCCTCGCCGTTGGGATTGGTGGCGGAAACGACGTAGAAATAATTCGTGCCGTCGGCCAGGCCGGTGTCCAGATAACTGTTGGTGTTCAGGCTGACGATGGTCGTGTATGAACTGCCGCCATTCGTCGAGCGTTTCAAGTTGTAGCCGGTCACGCCAGGCACGGGATCCCAATTTAGCGCCACCACGCCGTCGCCCGCCGCCGCGGTGAGGTTGAACGGAGTTGCCGCCGTGCCGTAGGGAGTGGTTGCGCTGGCGGTGGCATCGGTGGAGACGCCGGTGGCGTTGAGCGCCCGGACCCGGTAATAATTTTTCGTGCCCGGCACCAGATCGCCATTCGTGAAATTGGTCGCGCCGGGCATGGGAATGAACATTTGCGTAAAATTAACATTGTCCGTTGACTGCTCGATCCGGTAGCCGGTTTCATTGGTGGCATTGTCCGTCCAAACCAGATTAATTTGCGTGGGACTGACGGGCGTGGCGGTTAATCCGGTTGGTGCCGCCGGCGCAGGAATGCTGCTGGCGGTGGCCGGTTCATAAATTTCCGCTTCCAAAATTGGGAAACTGCCGGAAGTGGTCCGGCTGATGCGGACGGTGTTGCCCAAGGTTGGCGGTGAGAGATCCATCGTCATGTAGCCGGAGGTGGCGGGCGTGGTGTCGCTATAGACCGTCGCGCCGTTGACCTGGATGGAAATGGGATAAATGCCGTTGCGCGGCGGTGACAGGAACTTTACCACCACCTGCGAAACGAGCGCGGTGCGGCCGAGTGTGAATTGAATCCAATTATTTCCCAGCGTGCTGCTGCTGGTCCACGAAGTGGTTTCGTCGTCGTCAATCGTGTTTGTCAGATTGCCAGAACTGCCCGCGCCGGCGGCGATGCTGGCCACCGGCACGGCCACGCGCGAAGCTTGGTAGGACGGCGTGAGCGGCGTCGGGCCGCGCGAATAATTCGGCAGCAATCCGTCTCCCGGCATCACCACCGCCAGTCCGTTGGTTACCGCAAAAGGAATCGTGGGCACGTTGGTCGTGGCGGAAATCAATCCCGGTGCCGTCGCAATCAGAGTCACCGGGCCGGCATTGGTGGTTGAACGCACGAGGACGCGATTAACGCCGCACTCCACCGGCAGGTTGGTGGACAGGATGTAATTGTCCGCCGGCGCGGTGTCGGACCGTGTGCCGATGCCGCCGCGCCATTCCGCCGGGCCGCTCACGGCAAAACTGATCATGTCCAAATTTGTAGGGCAGCGCTGGCCCAGCGCGTCCACCACTTCCACTTGGAACATCGCCAAGTCCTGGCCGTCGGCCTTCCATCCCGTCGGATCCAGAATGGGCGTCAGTTGGATGGCGACCGCCGGCCCAACCGTCACGCGCGTGTCGGTGCAAACCTGATTGCCCAAGGAATCATAACCCACCGCTGCCAGCGTGCCCGGCGTCCACGTCACGCCGGGCCAGGTGTAAAGAAATCCATAGCTCTGCACGCCGTAGCCGAGCGACTGGCCGTTGAGGAACAATTGCACGTTAGCCGCGGTCGAAACGACATAGACATCCTTGACCGTGCCGGTGGCGTAATTCCAATGTCCGACAATATAAATCTCTGGGTTAACGACATCCACCCAGCAATCCCACATGACCTGATGCGCGAAATAAGTGTCCTTGGGAATGCGCAGGGCATCCACCGCCCCGCTGCGCCGGTAATTCTGCACGCCCCGGCATTGCGTGTTGGAGTCGGAGTAAATAATTTTCACACCGCCGGCATTCACGCGCGTGCCGGTGCCGGGCCGTTGGACATAATAATCCTCATGCCAGCGGGTGACATTTTCGACGACCATCGAATCCCGGTTGCGATTGACGTAAGCGGACGGATTACTGCCATCATAAGAGTAACCCACACCGTCCAGATGGTAAGGCGGCGAAAAATCGTCCCAGTATTTCCGCAAATCCTCGTCGCGCGAATATTCCATCATCCACATCGGCTTGCGCGCGCTCTTGTCAACGTAAAGCATTTCGCCGCCGTATTCGGCGTTCGTGCTGGCCAGCATTTCGCGGCAGCCGATGGCGCGTCCGCCGTAGGGATCGTATTGATCGCGAATGCCTTTCATTTCAACCATCTGGGTCTCGGCGATGCCGGTATTGCCAGATTCGTAAAACAGAATGCTCGGGTTGTTTTTGTTGTAAATGATGGCATCGCGCATGAGGGTCATGCGCTGATTCCACTGGACGCCGGTGACATCACCTTCCTGGTCGCCCGCCGGCATGGACATCATCAAGCCCTGCCGGTCGCACGCTTCGATGATCTGCTTGCCCGGCGTGACGTGCATCCAGCGCATCGTGTTGCCACCTTCGTCCACCACCTGCCGCTGGCTGTAATCATCCATCCAAGTGGGAACAGAGCAGCCGATGGCCGGCCATTCATCGGTGCTGCGCTGGGCGTAACCGCGGATGTTGATGACGCGACCATTTAGAACAACCATGCCGTTCGTAAATGCCGTTCCGCGGAAACCCGTGCGCGTCCGCACCACGTCCAGCACGTTGTTGCTCTCGGACAAAATGGTATAGACATCGTAGAGATAGCCATAGCCCCAACTCCAGAAATTCAAGTTTGTTACCAGCGAGCTGGCCGTCAGCACGTTGGTCTGCCCCGGCTGGATGGTCATCGAGGTGCCTGGAAAATTCGTCAGCACCACGCCGTTTGTATCCACGATTACCACATTGTAAGTCAATGTGTGCGCCACCGCGTCTTCATTCAGAACCTGCGTGTCCGCGTGGATGACGCCGGAGCGGTCGGGAATGTCGTAGTTCTGTCCGTAAATGTAGGTGCCCACCGTGCCTAGGTTGGAAAACAACGGGAGTGTCTGATGCACCAAGCCGGTCAGGTGCAACTTTACGTTTTTGTTGATGCCGCCGTAATTGGCGTAAAACGAGGAACTGTTCCATTCAAACGCCACGCCGGTGGCGACTTCCTTGTAATTGAAGGAATTGTCCGTGCGCACGGCCACGACGTTGTCCTGCGGATAGGCCAGCAAATTGGTGGTGATGTCAAACCCGGAGGCCATCACGCCGTTTTCGGTGCGGCCAGCCCATTGGCCGTTGATATAGACATCCCCGGCTTGACGCATGCCCTCGAATTCCAGAAAGACTTTCTGCCCGCCGCTGCCCGGTGGCATCGTAAAATGTTTGCGATACCACGCAATGCCGGTGGGCATGTTGGCGATGAAGACTTTGAAGGCGCTGTCCTCATTCCAGGCGTGCGGCAACGTCACAGTGGTCCAGGAACTGTCGTCAAAGCCCGGCAGTTGTGCATTGGTCGGGTCTCCGACAAAAAGCTTCCACCCGGGATTGAAATTGTAATCGACGCGCGACGACGCGGGCGGCGAATACGTTTGCGCGGAAACCGGATGGCCGGTCAAGCAAGCAGTCGCCACCAGCATCGAAATCCATGTGCGTCGCATGTTCATTGAGCCGGTGTATTGTTTATGGCATCGCCGCCAGAATGGCGATGATGACGATGGCCGCGAACCGCTCGACCAGCGTGAACGCCCGCGCGGTTTTCAAATCCGTTTTCTTTATGCAAGGTTTCAGTTTTTTAATTACGGTTGTCAATCGTGGCGCGGAACGAAGGTTGCACCACAGCTTCCACCCCATCCACGGATTTATCAAGTTTCGTTTGCAGATAAGCCAAGCGGTAAAACACCGATCCGTTGTTCGGGATCATCACGTTGGTCTCCCAAAAGTTCCTGCTCAAAACGCGCTTTTCTCCAGCCTTCCCGGCCTCTGCCCTGTTGCATATGACTTCTAGCCACAGATGAACACTGATTCATTGGCGGCAAAAAACACAAGACGCATAAAGTTTTCTCCCTCTCCGCTCGAGGGTCCTTCGCTCGTGGGAGCCGGAGAAGGTGCCCGAAGGGCGGATGAGGGGCGTCGGGGGAAAAACAATTCATGTGGCGCGGCCAGGGTGATAGGTGGAGCGCGAAAATCATTCCCTTGAATTTTCAGCCTCCAAGTCTTTTTGTCAACCGGGCGAAGGCGGATTCAAAGGCGGCCTGGTGGCCGTCTGCTAAGACGGGCCGTCCGCCAGGACTTTCCCTTTGGAAAAGTCTGGGACGAAATACTCGCGCACTTCCATGCCAAGTCCTTGCCACGGTCGTGGCTTCTTTGA
>PKZR01000432.1 GCA_003133815.1 Limisphaerales bacterium
ACCTTTGTCGGTCTCTGACAAAGGTTTCCCGGTGTCCGACAAAGGTTTGTCAGGCGTTTACAAAGGTTTGTCACATGCCAGAAAGGTTTGTCGATCTTCGACAAAGGTTTCCCGATGACCGAAAAGGGTTTGTCAGTGACCGACAAAGGTTTGTCGATGGCCCGAAAGGTTTGTCAGACGTCGACAAGGGTTTGTCGAGGATGGAGAAAGGTTTGTCAGAGGCCGACAAAGGTCTCCCGACGAGGGAGAAAGGCTTCCCAAACGGGCAGAAAGGTCAAAAACCCAGCAAAAAGGCATTTTCCATGTCCAACCTTCCCCTGTCGCTTTGCGGGAAACCTATAAATATGCCTGGTGATGGAGCCGGAAACATCGGGCTTGGATTCCAGCGCAACGGAATCTTTTCCTGCCACTTGTCAAAAACCAATTGCTCCATTATTGTCTGCCAATGTCGTTGAAGAAACAGTTCGTTCTGCCGGCCCTGATGTTCTGCGCCGCAACACTTGCGTGCGCGGACACGGTCCAGCTCAAGGACAAGGACGCCGTCACCGGCAAAATCCTTGCCGAGAAACCCGACGCGGTGGTCGTGGATGTGGGCTACACCGTGCTGGTCATCCCGCGCAACGATGTTGAGAAGATTTCCAGGGCGGGCGAGGTGCTGCCCCCGGCGGCTGCCGCCATCAACCCGCTGCTGAACGTCGCGCCGCAGTTTTACACCGCCAACGCTCTCGCGACGCCCGCTCGCGACGTGAGCGACCTCGTTAAGCAGATCGGCGAGGCCGTGGTGCAGGTGCGCACGCCGGAAGGCCTCGGCTCCGGCTTCTTCATCAACGCGGACGGCTATCTCATCACGAATTTCCACGTCATCGAGGGTGAGACGGAAATTTCCGTGGAGGTGTATCATCAGAACGACGGCCAGCTCCAGCGCGACACCTACAAGCAGGTGCGCATTGTGGCCATCAACAAATTTCACGACCTCTCGCTGCTGCACATCGAGGACAAGGATGCGCCGAAGTTCAAGTGGGTCACGCTAGGCAGCTCGGATGCGTTGAGCGTGGGCGATTCCGTCTTTGCCATCGGCAGCCCGCTCGGACTGGAGCGCACGGTGACACAGGGCATCATCAGCACCAAGACGCGCGAGCTGGAGGGCGAGCTTTATTTGCAGACCAGCACGCAGATCAATCCCGGCAACAGCGGCGGCCCGCTGTTCAACCTCGCCGGCGAAGTCGTGGGCGTGACGAACATGAAGATCACGTTTGGCGAGGGCCTCGGCTTTGCGATTCCCGTCGAGCTCGTGAAAAACTTCCTCGACCACCGCGACGCCTTTGCCTACGCCGCCGACAACCCCAACAATCCGTATCGCTACCTGCCGCCACCCAGCTACACGAAGCACAAGCCGGACGGGAAATAAATTTCCATTGAAATTGTAATAGACGGCCAAAAGGGTTCTGGTTTAATCGCTGCGTCAAGCGTGGATAAAAATCTTATAAAAAAAGTTCTGGCCGTCTCACTTCTGGGATTTGCGGCCATTTGCAATTCTCTTTCCGCACCGGCCTCAGCGGAACAATTGCGAAGCGAATTTGAAACGGCGTTGAAAACGAGCAACACAAACGCAATCGAATCACTGCTCTACAACTGGCAGGGAATTTCAGACGAGACGAATTCAATGGGGTTTCAAAATATCATCAACAATCTTTTCGGCTCAACAATAGAGAGCGTAAAACTGAAACCATTGGATCCAAATGAAGACTATGCTGCGGGAGATAAAATGGAAACCGACAGTGGCCTGCTTATGTTCGTTCAGAATCTGCCTGCGGTTGGGATAATAGACGTAAAATCTCAATCCGCAGACACAAATGACAGTCCGGATGACATAGAGTTCACCTATGGAAGCACCAACAACGCTTTTTACCTGCGCGACACCATGATGCAACAAGTTCCAAGAGCGGCTCTCAAGGAAAAATCCCTGGCCATCATCGTGACCATCGGAGGCGGCAATTATTCGGCAACGGGAGATTTTACCCCGCTGAAACCGCCAACAACTTTCACCGGTTCCTATGCCTACATCAAAGAAGGCAAGGAAATCAAGGTGGACATCAGAGGTAGTGAAGGTCTCACCAACACATTTCTCGGAAGCTATATCAGGTCCTGCACCGTCCAGAAAACTTCGGGTAAAGGTTGGATTAACCTTTATGTTTTGGAAGATGGCAGGAAGATTTTCTTTAAAGAACAAAAGGAATCGGGCAAAGGCGTCGTCGTTGAAGGCGGCAGGCACTCAAAAGATCCGATTACTTACGAAATTCCAAAATTTGAACCATGAATACTATGACCTTGCGACCCCTTTTTGCCTCGGCATTCCTTGCAATTGCCACTTCCACTTTTGCCGCGATACCGCCCGCCGAAAATCTTCTACCGCAGGACACCTTGTTTCTCATGACCGCGCCGGATTGTGACGCGTTCCGGGCCTCGTTGCATCAATCGCCGCACTGGCTGTTGTGGAACGACCCGGCAATGAAGCCGTTTCACGACAGCTTCATCGCCAAGTGGCGTCAATCGTTCGTAGCACCTCTTGAACACGACCTTGGCGTGAAGCTCTCTGACTTCGCAGACCTGCCGCAGGGCCAGTTCACCTTCGCCATCACCCAAAACGGCTGGACCGGCGGCGACGACGACAAGGCGCCGGGGATTCTTCTGTTGCTCGACGCCGGGAGCAAAAGTGATCTGCTCAAAACCAATCTCGCGGCGCTCCAGCAAAAATGGACGGATGCGGGCAAACCGGTCCGCACGGAAACGGTCCGGGGCATCCAGTTTTCGATCGTGACGCTGGCGAGCAACGACATGCCTGCGTCGCTCGCATCGCTCGTTCCCCAGGCCCAGCCGGTGCAGGAACTCGGCAAGGTAACCAAACCGGTCAAGCCCGGCGAAATAGTGTTCGGACAGTTTGAATCGCTGCTGATCGTCGGCAATTCCATCGAGGCCGTCGCGCCCGTCGCCACGCATCTGACCGGCGGCGCTATGCCTGCGCTGGACGACAACGCCATTTTCGCGGCTGACAAACTGTCGCAATTCCGCGGTTCGCCGCTTTATTACGGCTGGTTCAACGCGAAGACTTTTTTTACCCTGCTCTCGCGCATTCCGCCGGCGCAGCCGAATCCCGACGTGCCCAGCCTGATGCCGCAAATTCCGTGGGACAAGGTCATCGCCGCGTCCGGCGCGATGGGATTGAAGAGCGCCACTTTTACTTATCGCGAATCGCACGACGGCTCGCAGATCGATTTCTTTCTGTCCGTGCCGGAAAGCAGCCGCACGGGCATCTTCACGATCCTTGCCACCGCGGCGAAAAGTTCCGGGCCGCCGCCCTTCGTTCCCGCCGACGCGGTGAGTTTCTGGCGCTGGCGGCTGGACAGCCAGAAATCCTGGGCGACCCTGCAATCGATGCTGTCGGACATTGCCCCTGCGGCATTGACGGGCCTGAACTCGCTGATTGCCGTGTACAACATGAACGCGCAGCAAAAGGATCCTGACTTCGACGTCCGGAAAAATCTCATCGGCAACCTCGGCGACGATTACATCAGTTACGAGAAGCTGCCGGCGGGAAAATCGCTGGAGGATTTGAACAATCAGCCGTCGCTCTTTCTATTTGCCGCGTCGAATCCCGACCAGACCCTCCTCGCCATCAAGAATCTGGCATCCATGGGGGTAAACGGGGCGCCCTCGGCGCCGCGCGATTTCCTCGGCAAAAAAATTTACAGCATTCCCCTTCCAAACCGCACCGTGCAATTTGGCGTCGCGCCACCACCGGCAGGCTCGCTATATTTCACGACCAGCGGCGGCTATGTCGCCATCAGCAAGGACTCTTCGATACTTGAAAATTTTCTGCGGAGCGCTGCAAATCCCGGCAGGCCCTTGAGTGCAACCGCCGGGCTCATTGACGCCGCGCAGCACGTCGGCGGCGCGGGCGGCGGCCTGTTCGGCTTTCAAAACCAGCGTGAAACCATGCGCTTCACGTTCGAGGGATTGAAGAACAGCGCGGCAAGCCCTGCCGCACAGGCGCTGGTATCTCAATCAAATCTTTTCGGCCTGCTTTATAAGTCGGCGGACTTTTCCCTGCTGCCGGATTACGATCAGGTTGAAAAATACTTCTATTTCTCTGTCTTTGGGGGCAGTTCCAGCGCGGAGGGAATTTCCTTCAAATTTTTCGCCCCGCGCCCGCCGCAGTTGAATTGAAATCCCAAAATTGATTCACCAGCTTACCGGCACCGTCATTTTTTTGCCAAATCGGTTGCTGTAATGCAATTGCCGGTGCTGACGCCCGTATTCGTGGACGAGCTTGGTGATCTTTACGTCGTAGCAGCAATACTCGGCGATTTCCGCCAGCCTGCCGTCCTTGAACCATCGGATCGCCTGCAAACCTTCCGCCGTTTTTTCCACGCCGAAGGTCGCCGTCGCGATTGAGTCGAGCGAGAGCCGGTGGTTCAATGTGTTCTGCAATTCCACCATCATGTCGAGCGTGGGAAGCTGGCTCAAATCAAAGGACGTGTAGCCGTGCAGCACCTCGTAGTCGAAACGCAAGTTGTTGAAGCCAACGACCAAATCCGCGCGTTGCAAATCCTTGATGAGTTCGTCCACCTGCTTCTCGCCGTAGATTTTATATTCGCCGCCCGCCGTGCCGAAGGTCACGCCGATGCTCATGCACATTTTGGAAATGTTGCCCCAGCCGCCAACTTCATCGGCGGACTTCTGCGTTTC
>PKZR01000411.1 GCA_003133815.1 Limisphaerales bacterium
GGCGACGGCGGAAGGATTTGCAGCAGCCGGGCATCAGAAGCTTCCGGGTGAGGGGATTTGACAGCCATTTGATTTTCTACCAGTTGCGGAAGGAGGAGATTTTTTTCGTGCGCCTGCTGCATGGGGCGATGGATCTTCCGGCCATGTTCCCGGAAGCGTGAAACCGCAGAAGGGCGGAGTGGGGAAATTCGAGATATTGGCCACAGAGGCACAGAGGGGGAATCGGATGTGCGGGGTGCTGAATTCGGAGTTAACCACGGATGGACACGGTAAACACGGATTGAGGCAAGGTTTGCCACAGAGGCACGGAGGGCGCAGAGGGGGAACTTCTCAAGAGGATTTTCAGCGCCTGCTCCGGAGGTAATTTTGCACTTCGTCATGATCGCCGGCAAAATCAAACACCAGGCAGCCCTTGCGCGCCTCAAAAATGAGCCTCCACGCCAGACCAGTGCGGCATTCGTAAAGGTGGCCGCCCAGCTTGCGGATGGCCAGCCCGGAGTGTGCGTGCGGATTGCCAAAACCTTCCAGCAGCAGTTTCAACGCGGCGGAAACCTCGGCCTCGCGTCCGGCCTGCCGCACCATTTTTTTGAACCGGCGGGTCAGTTCAACGGAAATCATTTTTGCTCCCGGTGAAGGGCGTCAATTCACCGTGCGCCCGCGCCGACTTGATGTCCGCGCTGATGCGCTTTTCCGCTGCCGCCATTTCCCCGGGCGTCAAACCGTATTCCTGAAGCGCATAATCGGTGGAAACTAGAATTTTGAGCGAGTCGGGTGTTGGACGGGCTGCCAAGGCAATTGCGTCCGATGTTTGATCAAGCGGGAAGCGATGCGTGATCAATTTACGCACGTCCAGCCGGCGGGAAAAGACGAGGCGGGCGACTTCGTCTTGAAGCGTGAAGTCGGAGGAATAGCTGCCAATGAGGTCTTTTTCGTCGAGGCAGATGGAGGCCAAGTCAAGGCTGAAGGCTGAAGGCTGAAGGGCGAAGGGCGGATTTTTACTTCTGACTTCTGAATTCTGACTTCTGACTTCCGCCCGCTTGGTATGGGCGAACAACAGGACATGTCCGCCGCCGCGCACGAGCTGCAGGGCCTGCGTCACGGCGGCGTCGGAGGGGACGGCGATGATGGCGCAATCCAGTTGAGGGTTGAGGGTTGAAAGTTGAGAGGCAAGAACGGCACGTTCCGCGCCGAATTGTCCGGCGAGTTTCAAACGGGATTCGAGCAGGTCGGTGGCGAGGACGTTGATGCCGCGCAGCTGCAGGATTTTTGTGAACATGAGGCCGATCGGCCCCTGCCCTGCGACGAGAACACGGTCGCCGCGCAGCAGGTTGAGTCGTTTGACGGCCTTGAGGACGGTGTTGACGGGTTCGAGCATCGCGCCTTCCTCGAATGAATTGCGCGCGGGGATTTTGACGACACCGGGCAGCACGAAATCCATGACACGGACGTATTCGGCGTAGCCGCCGCCGGCGGGCTCGAATCCGGCGGTGATGCCGGTGCGCTTGTAGGTCTCGCATTGGGCAAACGAGCGGTGCCGGCAGAAATGGCATTTCATGCACGGAATGTGATGGTGCAAGGCGACGCGGTCGCCGACTTTCAGCGATGAGTGACGAGTGACGAGTGACGAGTTTCTAGAGCCGATTTTGACGATGGTTCCGGCGGTTTCGTGGCCGAAGATGCGCGGGGGCGGGACGGTGCCGTAATGGATTTTTTTGATGTCGGTGGGGCAGACGCCGCAGACGGCGACCTTGACCAGCAATTCATTCGGGCCGATGCGCGGGACGGGGACGGTTTCGAGGCGCAGGTGGTTGACGCCGCGATAAACAACGGCGCGCATGGTCTTGGGAATGGCGGACACGCGGAAGTTTTTAACGCAAAGTCGCCAAGTCGCAAAGGATTTGTTTTCTTTGCGTCCTAAAAACTTTGCGCCTTTGCGTTGAAAAACTCAGTGAACCACGGTTCGGGGTCGCAGGAAAATTCCACCGGCTGGCCGCGCCAGTGGAATTTGACAGAGCGGGCATGGAGCGCCTGGTTCTCAAAAATCAAGACGGCTCGCTGTTCCGGCGTCAGGCGGTTTTGGACGAGCGCCAAATACATATCCTCGTTGCCGCCGTAAAGTTTGTCGCCGACGATCGGATGGCCGATGTGCGCGAGATGGATGCGGATCTGGTGTTTGCGACCGGTATGCGGGACGATCCGCAAAAGAGAAAATGGAAGATTGAGGATTAAGGATGGATCGGCTCCTCCTCGTTCTCGTCCTTCGTCCTCGGAGTCTGGAAATCGAGGACGAGAATGAGGAGGAGGACGATTAAATCTCCGCTCGACCCAAAATTCCGTCCGCGACGACGCGCCATCGGGGCGGACGCAATCTTTG
The DNA here is from genome assembly GCA_003133815.1 of Limisphaerales bacterium. GTDB lineage: Bacteria > Verrucomicrobiota > Verrucomicrobiia > Limisphaerales > UBA11358 > UBA11358. The sequence goes on from PKZR01000411.1 coordinate 2,375, forward strand.
ACGGCGACGATGCTGCCTACATCCCTGCCGAGCGGCGCGTCAATGATCCCCTGCTCCGCCGCGGCGTGGCCGTGAACAATGGCCAGATATTCTTTTTGAATGGCGCGGCTTTCGAGGATTTTTCCGAGCTCGCCGGCTGTTTCAGAATTTTTTGCAATCAGGATAACGCCGCTGGTTTCACGGTCGAGCCGGTTGACCAGATGCGGTTGAGGGTTGAGGGTTGAGGGTTGAAAGTTCAAATGCAGACGCGCGCGGCCGATGAGGCTGGACATCTCGCCGTTTTTCGTGGGATGACAGACGAGTCCTGCGGGCTTGTTGATGACGAGCAGGTCGTCGTCCTCAAAAATGATTTCAAAAAGTTTATCCAAGCGTGATGAATGCTGCCACAGAGGCACCGTGGGGCAGAGAAAATTATTTGTTTCCGCAAAGGCAGCAAGTCTCTTCTGGACATTGGCTTAAATCACTGGTTTGATTTGACTAATATGGGTTTTCGCAAGGGAAAAAAGTTTAAAAAGAATCTCTCGGCGCATCAAAAGCAAATCCGGTTTTTCACCAGATTGTGCCTAATCATCATCATCCTGGCGACCACCCTGATTTTCTGGCTGGTGAACCGTTAGTTTTTGGATCCGTCAAAATCAACCTCCGCCATTTTTCCGCCGGCTTGTCCGCACGGCGGTTTTGAATTATGCTGACCGCGTTGAAAGAAAAGTGGAACAACCTGCTGCCCGTCCTCTTCGTCGCGGCGTTCGCGCTATCGCGGATTCCGGGCCTGCTGCCGCAGAATTTCAGCGCGGCCTACGCGTTCGCGTTCTGCGCGGGTGTTTACTTTTCCAGAAAAATTTCGTGGTGGCTGCCGGTTCTGGTTTTGGCGGCAACCGACATCGGATTGAATTTTTATTATCAATTCAAGTATCCTGAAGACAATGTCTGGAGCGCGTCAAACCTCGCAAACCTCGCGTTCAATTATGCCGCCTACGCAGTCCTGATTTTTCTTGGCCGGCGGTTCAAACCACAATCTTCCTTCTTCTCGCTGCTAGGCGGCGGAATTTTGGGCGCGATTTTCTTTTACTTCATCACGAATACCGCCTCGTGGTTCTTCAATCCGTTTCAAAACCCCGAATACACCAAAACCTTCCCAAGCTGGCTGCTGGCGCTGACGAAGGGAATCAACGGCTGGCCGACGACGCTGGAATTTTTCCGCAACACGCTTTTGAGCGGCGGGATTTTCACCGCGTTGTTCGCCGGGGCGGCGAAGCTGACCGAGCCCGCCGAATCGCCCGTTGAAAAAAACGCCGGCGTGCACGAGGAAGAAACCGGCGCAACTGAGACGCCGGAGGAAGCGAACGTGTGAAAATCGGCGTCATCTCCGACACGCACAATTTCCTCGACCCGAAAGTTTCCAAGCTTTTCGCGGGTGTCGAACACATCCTGCACGCGGGCGACATCGGCTTTGCCGGAATCATTTCGGAGCTGGAATCAATCGCGCCCGTCACCGCTGTTTTGGGAAATAACGACGCCGGACTTCCCTTTCGCGAGACGGAAATTATCGAACTTGCGAAGAAAAAATTCCTGATTCATCACATCGTTTATCCGCAGTCGCCGTCGGACAAATTAAAGGCACGAATCACACGAGAAAAACCGGACGCGGTCATTTTCGGCCACACTCACAAGCGTTTTTGCGAGACGATTGGCGGAATTTTGTTTTTCAACCCAGGCTATTCGGGCAAGCCGAAATTCGGAGCGGAACGCAGCGTCGCCACCCTGCATTGCGACGACAAGGAAATCCGCGCGGAATACTTTCCACTTTGATTTCCCGCGCAAAGAATTCTGGACAAACTTTTCCAGCGCGCGCAAAGTCAGGCCGTGAAAAGACCGGATATTCGATGGCTGGACGAACCCGAAGAGCATGATTATCCCGCCGCGCTTTCCTACTTGAGCCTCATTCACGACAAGGAGCACGGCAAGCGTCTTGTGGCAGCGCTCCAGTCCGCGTTGGTCGTCCAATACAAGGCCAAGGATATTTTCAGGGCGACTGGCTTGTCGCTGCTCGGCATCAGCAATTCCCACGTAGAAAAGGATCGCGTCAAAATCCGAGCCGGCAAAAAATTGTCCCCGCTTCTGCTGGTGCGGGACGTGAGCAACGGAAAAGTTGTCATTGCCGACGGATATCACCGTCTTTGCGCCGTGTATTCTTTTGATGAAGACGCCTTGATTCCCTGCAAAATAGTTTGAACAATCCGCACGGAGCTTGTGCCTTATCCGTGTTTCATCTGAGTTTCAATTGTGGCTAAAAGACATTCCACAGCGGCTTGGATTTCCTCCGTTGTTGCGCCCGGCGGCAATGGATTTCCGAAGCGCACCGTGACTGGATAAAAAATATGGTGCGGCCATTTCCAGAAAAACCTCCCGCGCTCGAAACTGAAGATGCTGCCCCAGACACCGACAAGTGCAACCGGCACGACTGGCGCATCCACATTTTTCATGATACGTTCCGAGCCGCGCTGGAATTCGTTCATCTCGCCCGTGCGCGTGATCTGCCCCTCGGCAAAAATGCAGACGACCTCGCCAGCGCGGATCTCGTCGGAGGCTGTTTGCAAGGATTTCAGCAATTCACGCGGTCCGAAATTGGACGCAATCGGAATCAGGCCGAGCATTCCGGTGAACGGCTTGATCCACCACAGCTCGTAATAACTTTTATCCATGATGAAATGGATTTTACGGTCGGTCGCGGCCATGAGCAGCGGCGCGTCCACAAACGAAACGTGGTTGCAGACAAAAAGCGCGCCGCCTTTTTCTGGGATGTTGTCCCGGCCCTCGACGCAAATCCGGTAAATCGTCCGCGTCACAACCCAAAGAATAAACCTGACCAACGCGTCTGGCAAAAGCACCAGCGCGTAAATCGCGCAGACGAAGGTCAAAATGCCGCCAAAGAGAAAAATCTGCCGCGGCGAACATTGCATGACGTCCGCCAACAAATAATAAGTGCCTGAGGCGAGAAAAACGCCGACAAACGAAAGCAGGTTGGCCGTTGCGAGCATTTCTCCCTTTTTGGTCTTGTCGGGCCGGTGCTGCAACAGCGCGGCGACCGGAACGATGAAAAAGCCCCCGAAAAATCCAAGCAGCGCCAGCATAACCAGGTCGCCGTGAAGCGAGAATCGCGGCGACGCGAGCAGCGCGGAAAAAATGGAAAGTCCGAAAGCCCCCGGCGGCACAAGGCCGTATTCGATTTTGCCGCCGGACAAAATGCCCGCCGCGACGCTGCCCAGCCCGATGCCAAGCGCGAGCGCGACATTAAGGATTCCTATTTTGGTTTCGTCAACGTGCAGGACGTTTGCACCGAAGAAAAACAGGTTAAGCAAAAGCAATGCGCCGATAAAATTGAAATAGGTGTTGCCGAGAAATGCCAGCACGAGCGGACGGTCTTTTCGCATGGCGCGCAACTGCTCAAAAACCTGGCCGATAAGATCGTCGCGGAATTTTCGCGACGGGTCGGCGGCGGGCACGCGCGAAATGCCAAGGCTCGTCGTCAGGCCGGCGAGTGCAAGAGCGATGAGAATGACTCCCGACCAGAATTGTTCGCCATGAAATTGTTTGGCGAAGAACGCGGCCGCGACCGTTCCGAAAATGATCGCCGTGAACGTGCCGAGTTCAAGCAGGCCGTTGCCCCACGAGAGCTTCCGTTCGGGCAGCAACTCCGGCAACAAGCCGTATTTGGATGGGCCGAAAAACGCGCTGTGCGTGCCCATCAAGAAAACGGCGGCGAGCAGCATTGGCATTTGATTGAGAAAAAGTCCGGCGAGGACGAACAGCATGACAAAGACTTCAAAAAATTTCACGCCGATGGAAATGGTGCGCTTGCTGAAGCGGTCGGCGAGAACGCCACCTGCCATCGAAAACAAAATAAACGGCAGCGAGAAGAGCGCGCCGACAAGCTCGCCGATTTTGTGCTGCTGTGCGAGCGGGACGTTCAGGCCGAGGATCATGAAGACGACGAGATTTTTCAGGACGTTGTCGCTGAACGCGCCCTGAAATTGCGTGACGAAGAGGCACCAGAAGCCGCGGAGCCCGGGCGCAGCCGGCGATGCGTCAGTTTTTATTTCCGTCACGGCGGCAGGTTAAACATTTTTGCGGCAAAATTGAATTGAAAAACCTTTCCCCGTGGATTTGCCCTGATTTCCAAATTGACGATTAATTTAATTGTTTCTTGCAATTAGCAATTGGAACGGTATAACAGGCACCGCATGGATTTGCCGTTCCTACACAGTGCATCAAGGAAAAAGCGGAGTCAGGTAATGGCGGTTGATCTGGGCAGCCGCACGACCAAGGCCGTTCTGTTGGAACGGCGTGGCGAGCTGCTGGCGTTGTGCCGCTATGCGCTGCTGGACGCACCCATCTACGAAAAGAAATTTTCCGCCGACCTGCTTTCCGACCACTTGCGTTCTGTAGCGGAGGCACTGGGCAATCCAACCAAGCTTATTACTCTGGGCATCGGGCTGGATGACGCGGTGGTGAGACAGGTGGAGCTGCCGCAGATTCCGGTGAGTGAAATGCGGATGGTTTTAAAAAATAATTCCCGTGCATATTTGCAACAGGACCTGCCAAATTACGTTTTTGACTGCTATATTTTTCCGCCAAGACAGGAAAACGGCAAGTCCGCCGAAGCACCAAGAACCGGAACCGGTGCCATTCCAAAATTAAAAGTACTCGCGGCGGGAGCCAAGCAGACAGCGTTGAACGATTTTCAAACGGCCATAAAAAATGCTGGGCTTACGCCGGATTGCATTGTGCCAGGCTTAATCGGCCCGGCGAACGCCTTCGAACTGGCATCGCCTCAGGTGTTCGCCAACGAGACGGTGGCGCTGGTGGACATCGGCTTCAAACAGACCTCGATTTGCATTTTGGACCACGGCGAACTGGTTTTGAGCCGCGTTGTCAGCATCGGCGGCGATACACTCACAACGGGCCTGGCCGATGCGATGAAAGCCACATACGCCGAGGCCGAGGGTGCCAAGGTGGGAATGTCGCCGGACGCAAAATCGGCGATTGAAGCGCAAGTCGTGCCGCTGGGACGCGAATTGCGCGCGTCGTTGGATTTCTTCGAGCATCAACAAGATCGTCCGGTTTCCCAAATCTATATCAGCGGCGGAACATCGCGGTCAGAAATGATTCTACAAATGTTGCATAGCGAAATGATCGTTGAGTGCAAGACATGGAATCCAACTGGATTCCTGCAAATGGCGTTGCCGGGGCAAATGGCCGTGGAAATTGACCATGTCGGGCCGCAATTGACCGTGGCGGTTGGTGCTGCGCTCTCGGCATTTTAACTGAATCAGGATTATGCCAATACATATCAACCTGCTTGCAGAAGCCCAGGCGGCGGAAGAATTGCGCCGGCGCGACCCGGTAAAGCGCGGTATTTTTCTGGGTGCATCACTGGTGGTGCTCATGTTGGTTTGGAGCGGAATGATTCAAATCAATTCCGCGCTGGCAAACGCACGCCTGACCGGGGTGCAGGGGGCGATTATCGATCACAACAAGGAATATACCAACGTGCTGGCAAACCTGAACAAAATTGCCGTGGCCAAAAACAAACTGGATGCCCTCAACAAATTCGAGTCTGCCCGTTTCCTGCAGGGGAATTTGCTCAACGCGCTTCAACTAGCCACAGTGGACGGAGTGCAGCTGACCCGGGTGCGGGAGGAGCAGACCTATTTTCTAACCGACGGCACCGGTGCTACAACCAATTCAGACGGTCGCGTGATCCCAAGCCGTTCGGGCACCAGCAGAGAACGGATTGTCCTGACACTTGATGCACGTGATTCCAGTGCGAATCCTGGCGGCGACCAGATGAACAAATTCAGGCAGGTCATTGCCGACCAAACCTATTTTAAAAGCTTGCTGGACAAGACCAACAGCGTGCAACTGACCGCCCTTTCTCCGCTGCAAGTCGGTCCCGACGGCAGGCAGTTTGAACTTTTCACCGTCCAGTGCAATTTTCGAGAACAAAGCCGATGAACAAATTGCCAAAAGAAAAGCGTGATCAGCTCATCCTGGTGGTAATCACTACCGTGACGTTGCTGGCTGGAATTTATTTTGGCCTGGTACGACCGCAATATGCCACAATTGACAGGATACAAAACGACACAAAAACGGCCCAACAAAAACTTCTGGACATCGAGGACATCATCAAAAAATCCGAAACTACAACCACGGAATTGTTTGACATCAGCGACACACTTTCACATGCCGAGGAGGATATGGCATCGGGTGACACTTACGCTTGGACCTATGATACAATAAGAAATTTCAAAACTCCTTATAAGGTCGAAATTCCTCCGCCCGGCCAACCCGCGACAGGTGACGTAGATTTGCTTGCAAATTTCCCGTATAGACAGCTCAAATGCAGCATCACCGGCACGGCCTATTTCCATGACTTCGGGGATTTCATTGCTCATTTNNAGTGGCGATGACGCCGAAAAACTTTCCTTCAGGATGGACATCATCGCCCTGATCAAACCCAACGGGCCTGCAAAATGAAACCGATCGCAAATACATTGCGGAATCTGGCGACAATGTTGTTGCCGATGGCAGTTGTCAGCTTGTCACCGCTGGCAGCCGCTCCGGTTGCCCAGTTCGCCGACACGAACGCACCTCCCATGTCGGCGTTCATCATCCCCGACAACCCGAAGGAAGGTCGGGATCCGTTTTTCCCAAATTCCATCCGAGTTTATAAAGATCGCCCCGCAGCCCCCGGCACAACGGATGTCTCTTCGCTCCATCTTCAAGGCATCAGCAAAAGTGGAAACCACGTATTTGTCGTCATCAACGGCGAAACTTTTGCTGAAGGAGATGAATCAACTGTTAAGACTGACACAGGAAAGATTGACGTTATCTGCAAGAAAATCAATGCTAACTCGGTGGTCATAGAAGCCGGCGGGCAAATCCTAACCTTGCATTACCTATCCAACCAGTGAAACCCATATTTTCAAACGAAATCATGCAAGAATTTGGCAGAAATGGTTTGGCATCATCAAAATTTTTGCCCATCCTCTTCATCGGGGAAAAGATTGGAGTAAAATCATGAACAAAACTAAATTATTTTTTACCACCCTGCTTGCCGGACTGGTCCTACAGCAGCCCGTTTTTACCCAACCCGCCGCCAGCATGGCAGAAACCAACAGTGCGCTCTACGGAGCCATGATCAGCAATGCGATGAGATTCTCGACCGGCAGCGATGAACCACCCAGGCCGGTCGTCA
>PKZR01000026.1:0-7374 GCA_003133815.1 Limisphaerales bacterium
GGAAAATCCGACTCGCTCATGAATCCTTCGCGGATGCTCCGCAGGTTCACCCGCGCGATCGAGCACATCATGCGCAGCACCAGCGCCTCCGCGCTCATTTCCAAACTGAACACCCCCACCGGCAATTTCTGCTCCAGCACGATGTTCTCCACGATGTTCATCGCCAGCGACGTCTTGCCCATCGAAGGGCGCGCNNATCCTTCGTTCCCACCACCCCGCCCTGCGCGCGCGATTCGGATATCCGCAACACGTCGCGCTCCACCTCGTCCATCAGCGCATCCACCTCGCCCTCGTAATCATAAACGCGGCCTACCACCTCCGTGCAGGTCTGGATCATTTTCCGCAGCAGGAATTTTTCGCGGACAATTTCCAGATAGTAGGAAAGGTTCGCCGCGCTCGGAACGGAATCCTGAAGCTGCGACAAATACGCGATCCCGCCAATCTGTTCCAGAAGCTGTTTGTCCTTCAACTTTTGCTGGACCGTGATGATGTCAATCGCCTCCCGCGTGTTGAACATCTCCGCGAGCATTTCATAAATTGTCTGGTGACGGAGGTCGTAGAAAAATTCCGCGCCGCTGTCCTTCAACTTTTCGATGCACTCGCCCAGGCATTCGTTCGGCGAGAGCAGCGCGCAACCGAGCACGCCCATCTCGGCCTCCGGCGAATGCGGCGGCAGACGGTCAACGGACGGACGGGCATCCGCGCGCGCGGATTTTTGCCGCCGGGCTTTTTTCAAATCTGCCGTCGCTCCTGCGATGTCGGAAACGGAATCAATCATGACATAATGAAGCGGTAAAAATTCATTTGTAGCAAACTTGATTTATGCGCAGAAAGAAAGTTCTTCACAAAAAACAAAAAATATCCAATCGCAGTCGAGATGGTTTACAAAACTCCTGTGGATATCTTTTACAAGTTTCAATTGTCGTTTGGAAAATTTATTGGAAACTTGAAACAGAATGCAGGCCGAGGGCGGTTTTGGAAGCCGCCAGTTTGACTTCGGTTGCCTAGACAGCGCGATTGAGTTTGGACCTCAATCTTATAGCCGGCGAAAAACAGCTCGGCCTGCATGTAAATCATGCTTTGGTTTAAATCTTCTCCAAGCCAAAGTTGTTTTTCTATTTCACAAAGTTATTCGCCAAAAAAACCCTCTCCGCCGCGACCTGCCGCGAAGGTGCGAGCAAGGGGGGACGGGGAGAAGGATTAAGGATGAGGTGTCGAATTTATTTCGTCGTTGCATCCGCCGCCTTCGTGGCAGTCGTCCCCGTTGACGGCGGCGCAGATGCTGGCGTGCTGGCGTGGTGCGGGCCGTGCTCCACATGGCTGGCGCTGATCCACGCCGCCAGTTTTTCCGGGTTGTTTGCATAGACCGCGCGGAAAATCGCGTCCAGATAATTCCTCTGCTTCCTGCCATCGCGCACCAGGCCGGCGATTTGCGCCGTGCTCAACACCCCCTGCTCCCGGCTTTGCTCGTGCGTCCCGGACACCGTGCCAATCGCCTTCAACTGCGCCTGCAAGTCCGCCACCAGCGTCGCCGACAATGCGTGATCCACAAACACCTGCACCCGTGCGGCCTTGGCCGCCACCGTCGCCGCGTCATCCGTCGCCGTCGGCACCAATGCCGCCAGATAGATATTGGCCGTGCGCAGCACCTCGCCCGGATTGAAATGCGCCGGGCGCGGAAACGCGTCGGCGAAGCCGGGAACATCCGCGTTATAGGCGATGGCGATGGTCGCCATGGCGTCCAGATTCTTGTCCAGCGCCAGAATCAGCGCGTTTTGCGCCGTGACGGTGACGGGCTTTTGAGTGGCCCCGGCGTTTACGAGCTGGGTGTTGATGCCGGTGAGGTTGCTGACATACGCCGCCCCCTTGCTGGTGGCCGGAATATCGTTGCTGTTGGTTTTGCAGAAGACCAGCGAGCGGCCAAAACTGTCGCACTCGCGAATTATTTTTTGTTCCATAATTAATCAGTGATTTCGATTTGTTGTTTAGCAGGCGGAAACAACAAGCCATTTTCCAAAAGGCCTTTCCGTCCGTTCCAAACAATTATGAAATCTCCCGTCAAATCCGCTCACCATTTGTTGTCATAAAATTTCGCAATATATGTGTAGCGACCGAGCAACCCTTCGGCGGAGAATTATCAATCATGAAACCAGAATTGCGACAGTTCATCGAACAATGCCGGTTTTGTCTCGCCTCGGTGCAGCGGGTGGCGGATCTGCTGCCAGCGGACGACGCGGAACTGGATGCGCTGATCGGTGAAACGGTGCAGGAAAACAATCCGAAGTCGTGCTTGATGGTGGTGGTTACGGCCTTGAGCCGGGAGCGACCGGTGCAGGCGCGCCATCTGGCGCGAGGGGCGATGCTCCTGGGACATGAGCTTTGGATCGGGAATATGATGATGAAGGCGCAGGGCGACGTGCCGGAGCCGGTTTTGGATGCCATTGAAAACACCCGGCTTTCGCCGACTAGCGAGGCCGTCGCCCTGATGGTGATGGAAGACTGGTGCCGGGAACACCGTGCCGGGAAACTGCCGGAGTTGCTCATTCCCACCGCACGCAAACTGGCGCGGCGGGACGGCCTGACCAATGAGGCGACGGCCTATCTGATGACGCTGGCCTTTCGGACGAATGACGCCGGGCTGCTGGCCATCGTCAAAGGCTGGTTTGCCCAAGCCACGCCGGACAAGCGGGCGGCTGTTGAAAAGTCGGCCCAGGCCCTGGGCGAGGGAGTTCTTCAGCAATGCCGCCGGCCCATCCTGGAAATCGTGGGTGTGAAAAGCAGCAACACACTTTCCCGGGGTGGCACCATGCGCCGCGCCGTGGCCCGGATCGGCCGCAACGAACCCTGCCCCTGCGGCAGCGGCAAGAAATACAAGCATTGCTGCCTGGCCAAGGACGAGGAGCGGCTGCACCATTCCTCGGAGGTCGCCGGGGTGACGGTCGAGGAATTGCAGACGGTCTTGGAACCGCACCTGACGGCGCAACTGCTGGACCACCTGCACCCGCCCCAAATGCTAAAGCTTGATCCGCTGCAAATCCCGGCCAGCCTGCTGGACACCTATTTCCTGCGCCTGTGCGCCTTCAACCTTTTCGACCGCGCAGCCGAGGCGTTAGAAAAAATCGGCTGGTCCGACGCGATGCTGGGGAGATGGGAAAAAATCATGTTCTTCGTCACCCGGGCCGGCCGCAAAGATATCATCCAGCGCCTTATCAATGTTCGGCAGCCGGCGGAGGCGGCGGATGCGGATATCGGAATTCCCCTATCGGCGGCATTTTTGTTGGATGAAGACAAACCGGCGAAGATACTGCAGCTCATTGATGAGTCCGCCAAAGACATCCTGGCCTCGGAGAATCTGGATCATTTGCGCCACTTCGCCGGCGAACTCTTGTTTTCCCGGCACCGCGCCCTCGGCATTCTGGTGGCCAGAGGCACCATTCCCATCCTGCCCTCAGCCAAGGCCAGCCGCGTTTTGGACGAAATTCTGGAGGCCCGCGACACCTTGAATCTCCCGCCGGACGATCCGTTCGGCGACATCGTGGACAAACGGTATGCCGAGCACGAAGCCGACGATGCCAAACTGCGCGCCGCCCGGCAGACGCTCGACGCCAAGGCCCAGGAAGTGCGTGAGCTCAAGGAAAAGCTGGACTGGCAGGAACAGGAAATTGCGCGGCATGAACAGCGGAACGCGGCCGCCGTGGCCGCCGCCCTGACCGCGCCGGAGGAAGCCAGCCTGAAGGCCATGCGACAGAAACTGGCGGAGTTGAAAACCGCGCTGAATGACCGCCATCACGAACGCAACCAACTGCGGCGCGAACTCCAAAAGGCGCACACTGATCTGGAAACCTTCCGCCAAAACAGCCCTGCCGCCGCCGCCGAGAAATCCGAGGCTGACCAGGAAGCCGAATTATTGCTGCCGCAGGATGCGGTAGATGTTCACCCGGTCCGGCTGATCGAATTTCCAAAAGGTTTTCATCAGGCGCTCGCCGTTTTTCCGCGCCACGTCGCACGCGCCGCGATGATCATGATCGGACGGCTGGCGGCGGGGGAACCGGCGGCGTTCGTCGGGGCGTTGCGGCTCAAGCAGGTGACCGATGTGATGCGGCAGCGGATCGGTTCCGATTACCGGCTGCTGTTCCGGCTGCATCCCGACCATTTGCAAGTCATAGACCTCATAAACCGGAAGGATTTGCTCCGCCGCCTCAAGACGCTGGGGTGATTTTTATTCCCGGCGATTTCAGCGCCGTCAGGCGCGACATATTTATAGAACCATGTTCCAGCACAATTCAAGCCCCGTCGGGGCGGTATATTCGGAAGTTGTCGCACCTGACGGAGTTTGGTTGAAATTCAAAATGTGCAGCCTGCAAATATGCCAGCACTGACGGGCTTTGAAGTTTTGAATCCGTGTCCATCCGTGATTAAACTTCAGCCGTCAATTTTCGCGTGCGCGCCGGTGGGGGACATGGTTAGCTTTCTGGCCAGCCTATGAAACATTTGCCGTTTGAATCCATCTACCGGTCGAATTATGAGGTGGTGGAGGAGCGGCAGGGTCATCTGCGGCTGTATCCGCATACGCAGCAGTTGCCGGTGCTGCTGCGGGCGCTGAACCTCGAATTTCACGGCGGCCTGCCCGGCCACATCGCGCGGGTGGACCGGCGCGGCGACGGTTTTCACAAGCTCCTGCTCCGCATGGCCACGATCAGCTATTGCCAGCTCTTCAATGACGCGCGGAAGGATGAACTGCGGCTGTTTCCGTTGCCCGATCCCGACCTCGTTTACAGGCTGGCGGTGGTGCAGCAAATCACCGAGGAGACGCGGCGCGGGCCGGCCCATCAATTCCGGTTTTATGCCGGGCCGGATTTTTCCCCGGAAATCCGGCTTTCCGGCAAGCGGCTCGTGTTTGCCGACCATGTGCTGGAACGTTTTTCCACGCGCGTGCCAAACCACGTCGGGGCCGACCTGTCCAATTTGCTTCACAGTTTCTACGCCCGTTCCGTCCTGGCGCTGCCTGTGGGGCCGGGCTACGGACTGATCTTTAATCATGCCGGCTCCATCCTCGCGTTTCCCTTCAAGGAGACGGACACGGAGTTTTTCATCACCACCTGCCTGACGACGAACGAGATCAACACCCTGCGTCAGGAATTCCCGCCGCGGGCGTTGAATTTTCATTACGGCGAGACCTTTGTCCGTCCGACCATCCGGCACTGGCTGCCGACGGAATGGATGCTGGAATTTTGCAAAATCTGGGAGCGGAAAGTCCCCCTGCCGCCGCTGGCGCCCACGAATGAGGCGCAGGTGAACTGGCCCTTGGCGGCCAGCCGGCTCAAGGACGTTTTCACGGCCAGCGGACACGGACCGGGTTCGCGGGTCATGTTTCTGGACCAGGTGGTTGGCCCCTGCGTTTTTGACCGGCGGCCGGGCGAGGCAGAGCCGCGCATTGTGGAGGCCGACCTTTACAAAAAGGCGCTTCCCGGCAAGGCCGACTGGGACGCGGTTTTTGCCGGAACGGAGACTCCGCCCGCTTGACCGGCATCCGGGCAAACGCTTCCCTCTCGCCGTGCTGGGGCGGGGTGAGGTGCTTCATAACACGGAAATTGACGCCGCCAAATTTCCGGCGCACACTCGCGCCAGCAAACATAAAACTGTATTTCACCGTGAGACATTCAGAACACGACTTGAACGGATTCAGCATCAAGGAGATTTTCAACCTCACGAAAATCGACCGCTGGTTTCTGGTGCAGATCAAGGAGATTGTGGATTTTGAGGAGGAGTTGGCGGGGGCGAAGAATTAAATAAACGCTACATATGGCTGCCATACCTCGACCAAAACCTTGCTACCTCGATAACTTTGAGGTATGGAAAACGGTGGGCGGGCAAAAAGTATGGAGAAATGAAGAAGGGTCTCGTTTGTATACATGGGACGCAATGCATGGAGAAATTGAAGTTTTTAACGAGTGGGGGTATCATTTGGGCGTGATAGATGCAGTCAGTGGCGAGTTATTGAAACACAAACAGGCTGTGAAAGGCCGCAAAATCAACATCAAATAAATTGTCCATATGAAATTCATTGAACAAGTTCTTGAGGGTGATGTGCTCCACACAGAAATTGATGACTTTGTCGAACAATGGCATCGGATAGAAACCGGCGAAAGCCTCGCCGAGTTTCTCGGTTTTACAGATGACGAATATGCGCTCTGGGTTGAACAGCCAGAAGCTCTACGCTCTATCCTTTTCTGTCGCACAAATGATATCCAACCTGGCGAAGCTTCTGAATGGAAGGAAGCCCATCGCGTCGCTGCACGTTCCCAAGGCGCAGGCGATGCAGGAGCACTGCTTGATTGGCTCAAAAAAACTGGCCGGCTTGATTGATGCTCCCTGAAGAAAAGATTGCGCGCCGTTTTTCGGAAAAGAGAGGACTTACGCCTCCGGTAAATGTCGAAGCCTTGGTCCAAGAGTTCGCCACTCTTGAGGAGGATTTCTTACCTGCAGATTATGACGCAGTATTTTTGGATAAATCTGCCAATCACCCACGCCCAAGAGTGATTATTACGGTCGGACAGCCAGCCACTAGACGAGTATTTACGCTAGCTCACGAATTGGGACACATTGTTATTCCTTGGCACAATGGAACGCATTTTTGTCGCGTCGGAGCGGAAGCAAGACTTGTCGACAGACTGGTGAAAGAGGTCGAGTCTCAAGCAAATCGTTTCGCAGCCGAATTACTGATGCCAAGTGCTTGGGTTACCGAGTTAATCGGGAAAACTGGCGGATTGAAGAATCAAATCGACGCGGTAAGACAGGCAAACGTTTCATACCACGCAGCGAGCATTCGTTTGATTCAGTTATTGCCTCCCGGATTTGCATTTATTGAAGTTGATTCCAGTGATCACATCATTCGCACAGCAAGTTCTCCGGGGACGTTTGTTCGCATTCCGGATGAGGGTGCTAAACTCAATCAACATGATTTGGACTCAATCGCGGCGGATTCTGTTACATTTAAGAGCGGCTCATCAAAAATTCACTGGTGGCATTTTTTGGCAAAGATCAAACCTCCATTAGCTGCAAGCTCAGGGGAAACGTCGAATGAGATGATTAAGCGAATCGCAAATGAGGTATTCCAGGACGAAACGGCGGCAAGGAAAGCAGTGATGTCTGTTAATGGAGTTATTGGAGCTGCAAACGGAACGAACCTCCGACAGGCCCATGGCGATTTGTTTACCATTCTTAAACAACGATTTCTTGGACGGCATGAAATCGCGCCTCTGGTGGGTCATAGTCAGTTTGACGAATTCCTGTATAAGCGGGTAAAGGACATAGAAGCACGCCAATAGACTTGGTTAATCGCCCTTCGATTACGAATCCCAACGGGATTCAAAT
>PKZR01000026.1:7392-7584 GCA_003133815.1 Limisphaerales bacterium
TCGAGGCACAGCCTCGACGCTAAACCTTTTGCAGAGGTCTCTGAAGGCGTTGCATCAAATCCGCCACCCCCCGATTTAACCGCGAACCACGCGAACCACGCGAAAATTAAGACCGAATTTTCGTTCGTGTATTTGGCGTATTTCGCGGTTCATTCTGCTTCAACTCCTTCAGAGATGTCTGCAAAAGGGGAT
>PKZR01000469.1 GCA_003133815.1 Limisphaerales bacterium
GAGCGTCTGCACAAGCTGCGCAACCGGTTGCAGTACGATCATCGGCTCGCGGGAGGAAAAAGTTTATCGCTACGAGCCGCGCCAGAATGATGCTGTCAATTCAACGTGGATGTGCGACGCCGGCCGATTGAATTACAAATGGATCGGGCGTGAAGACAGGCTGAAAGATGTTTTGGTTCGCGGCCAGAAATCCACCTGGACGGCGGCGCTCAATGAAATTTCTGACAAGTTGAAAAAGGCCCCGGCAGGTTCCATCGCGATTGTTGCCTCGTCGCGGCAGACAAATGAAGAGCTCTGGCTGATTTCAAAATTGAAATCGAAACTCGGTGCAATTAGTGATTCCGTTCCACGTTTTGGCGAAAGCGACAAGCTGCTTATCAGCGCCGATAAAAATCCGAATACCAATGGCGCGCGGCTCACTGGAATTTGTTTCAGCGAAATTGGAACAAATTTACCGCAGATCGTCAGCGGAATTCAGAGCGGCAAAATTAAGACGCTGATTGTTTTTGGCGAAGACTTGAACAAGCACGGCATCGGCGCGGATCTCCTCTGCAAATTGGAAACTTTAATTGTCAGCGACATTTTGCCGAATGCGACGACGAAGCTCGCGCATTATTTGCTGCCCGGCTGCGCGCACGCGGAAAAACGCGGGTCGTTCACGAATGGAAAAGGCCGTGTTCAGAAATTTATGAAATCCGTCGAAGCGCCGGGCGAAGCGCGTGCCGAATGGGAATTTTTGCACGACCTCGTCCACAACGTCACCGGCCAGGATGGTTTTGTGACGATCGAAGGATTGTTCAATGAAATGGCGAAGGACGTTCCCGCGTTCAATGGTCTGACGTGGGCGAGCCTCGGCGACACCGGAGCGACGGTGCCAATTTAACATGGACTGGTATTTCATCATTTTTAGCGTCGTCAAGATCGCGCTGGTGATTGGCGTGCTCCACGCCATCGCGGCCTACGCGGTGCTGGCGGAGCGGAAAATTTCGGCGTGGATTCAGGATCGTGTCGGGCCGAACCGCGTCGCGCCGCCATTCGTAAAATACATCCCGGTTCTTGGCCCGATTTTGACGCGCTGGGGAATTTTTCAGCCGCTGGCGGATGGTTTGAAGTTCATGCTCAAGGAAGATTTCACCCCGGCTGGCGTGCGCAAAATGTATTTCTGGCTCGCGCCGGCACTGGCGATCATTCCTTCAATGCTCGTGATTGCGGTGATTCCTTTCGGCTCGCAAATGGGCCATCAAAAAATGGTCATCGCGGATTTGAACGTGGGCATTCTTTACACGTTCGGAATCGTTTCTCTCGGCGTTTATGGAATCGTGCTCGCTGGCTACGCGGCGAATTCAAAATATCCGTTTCTTGGCGGCATCCGGTCGAGTGCACAGATGATTTCGTATGAAATTTCGATGGGCATGAGCGTCATCCCGGTCTTTTTGATCGCGGGCAATTTGAATCTGAGCCAGGTGATCACCTGGCAGACGACGCACGGCTGGCTCGTCATGTATGCGCCGCTGTCGTTCATTATTTTTATCGTAGCGAGTTTTGCGGAAACGAACCGCACGCCGTTCGATTTGCCGGAAGCGGAGACGGAACTGGTCGGCGGTTATCATACGGAATACAGCTCGATGAAGTTCGCGCTGTTTTTTCTCGCGGAATATTCCAACATGACTGCGACGGCTGGTATGATGGTAACGTTGTTTTTCGGCGGCTGGACGCTGCCGTTCTGCGGACTCGACCAGCCGGCGACTTCGCTTGGCATCGGCCTCGCGCAAATCTTGATTTTCCTTGTGAAAATCTGCGTACTGCTGACGGTGTTCATCTGGGTGCGCTGGATGTTTCCGCGCTTTCGCTATGACCAGCTGATGGATTTGGGATGGCGGCGTTTCGTGCCGCTGGCGTTGGTAAACATTTTAATCACTGCCGTCTGGCTGTGGATCAGAAGCTAATGATCGTTAATCGCAAATCATTGACGTTTTGGGAAAAGCTTTATGTGCCCGCCATCATCGGCGGACTTAAGGTCACGCTCCGGCACGCCTACAACACGCTGATTCTGAAAAAAGTCGTGACGATGGAATATCCCGAACAGAAATGGGCTGTGCCGACAGATTATCGCGGCGCGCCTTATCTCGTGAAAGATCAGGACGGTAATACGAAATGTGTTTCGTGCCAGCTTTGCGAATTTGTCTGTCCGCCGAAGGCGATCAAAATCATCCCGCCTGGCCCGGCTGGACAATTGGCAGACCGCTCAAACGCGGAAAAAATGCCGGCGGAATTTGAGATCAACATGCTCCGCTGTATTTTCTGCGGTTTCTGCCAGGAAGTTTGTCCAGAAGAAGCAATTTTCTTGCAGAAAGATTATTCGCTCACCGGCACGAGCCGCGAAGAGATGATTTACAACAAGGAAAAACTCCTCGCGCTCGGCGGCACGGTCGGCGGCGTGCAGAAATGGAAACACAAATTGGAAGAAGCGAAGGCGCAGGAAAGTTTTCCGGTGAAGCCTTAATCAGCAATGGAACAAATCAACAACTTGGTCAGTGGCGGCGCGGTGGAAGACATTTTGTTTTACGTCTTCGCGGCGTTGACGCTGCTGTGCGCCGTGCTCGTGGTCGCGAATCCGTTCAGCCGCAACCCGGTCACGAGCGCGATGTTTCTGGTGCTCACGATCATTTCGATGTCCGGTTTGTTCCTGCTGCTGCACGCGTTCTTTCTCGCCGCGGTGCAAATTCTGGTTTACGCCGGCGCGGTCATTGTGCTGTTCATTTTCGTCATCATGTTGCTCGACCTGAAGGAAGAACAGCGCCGCAAAATCAAATTCTTCGGCCTCGCCGCCGGCTTGGTTTCCGTGGGCATCGTCGTTAGCATTTTCATCAAGTCGCTCGCGTCCATCAAACCCAATGCCGCTCCGCCCATGCTCGAAGGTGAGACATATGCCCTCGGCAAACTCTTGTTCACGCAATACACGCTGCCGTTTGAAATCGTCTCCGTGCTCCTGCTCGTGGCGATGATCGGCGTGATTCTGTTGAGCAAAAAGAAACTCGAATAACATGCACGTCGGCCTCCATCATTATTTGTTCGTGAGCTTCATGCTGTTCAGCCTGGGGCTGCTCGGCGTCATCATGCGCCGCAACCTGCTGGTGATCTACATGTCGCTGGAGCTGATGCTCAATGCCGCCAACTTGGCGCTCGTCTCCTTTTCCCGGTTCAACAACAAGCTCGACGGCCAGGTGCTGGTGTTTTTCATCATCACGGTGGCGGCGGCGGAAGTGGCGGTCGGCCTCGCGCTTATCGTGGCACTCTACCGCAAACGCCAGTCCGCGCACGTCGAAGATTTGACCTCGATGAAACTCTGACGGATGAAAAACGAATTTTTTCCATGGCTGATCCTGTTCCTGCCGCTGCTCTCAGCGACAGTGATTGCGCTCTTCACTTTGCGCAGTAAAACCGTCAGCAGCCTCATCTCCATCGGCGCGGTCGCGGCGGGATTCGTCATGACCTGTCTCTTCGTGAACGCCAACGGAATTCATTACAGCGGTGAAACATCCGTCAACTGGCTCACCATCGGCGGCTTGAATGTGGACTTCGGCCTCAAGCTCGATGCCTTGAGCATGATGATGATGTTCGTCGTCACGGGCGTCGGTGGCTTGATCCACATTTATTCCTACAGCTACATGGACGAAGATGCGAGCAAGGCGCGCTTTTTCGCGTTCTTGAGTTTGTTCACGTTCTCAATGCTCGGCATCGTGCTCGCGAATAATTTTCTGATGACCTTCATTTTCTGGGAACTCGTCGGTGTGTCCAGCTACCTGCTCATCGGTTTCTGGTTTGAAAAACCCAGCGCCGGCGATGCCGCAAAAAAAGCTTTCATCACCAACCGCCTCGGCGACTTTGGTTTTCTCGCGGGCATTTTGATGGTTTGGGGCTTGCTCGGTTCGCTGAATTTTTCTGCGTTACAAAATGCAATGGTCTCAAATCCCGCCGCGCTTGGAGCCAGTGCCACCATCGCGGGTCTTTTGATTTTCTGCGGTGCGGCTGGCAAATCCGCTCAATTCCCGCTGCACGTCTGGTTGCCGGACGCGATGGAAGGCCCGACGCCCGTGTCCGCCTTGATCCATGCCGCGACGATGGTGGCCGCCGGCGTTTACATGCTCTGCCGCACGCTCTTTTTATACAACGCCGACGCGCTCCACGTCATCGCCTACATCGGCGGCTTCACCGCGCTGCTCGCGGCACTGATGGCGGTTCAGCAAAACGACATCAAGCGCATCATCGCCTACTCGACTTTGTCACAACTCGGCTACATGGTCATGGCCGTCGGCTTGAGCGGCCCGACGCCCGCGATGTTTCATTTGACCACGCACGCCTTTTTCAAAGCGCTGCTGTTCTTGAGTGCCGGCTCCGTCATCATCGGCATGCATCACGAGCAGGACATTTGGCACATGGGCGGACTGAAAAAGAAAATGCCCGTCACCTTTTGGACCTTCACCATCGGCGCATTGGCCTTGAGCGGCATTCCGCCGTTTGCGGGTTTTTATTCGAAGGATTCAATTCTCGCGCAATGCCTGGAACAAAAAAATTATCTGCTTTTCGCCGTCGCAGTGTTCGTCGCCGGGTTGACCGCGTTTTACACGTTCCGTTTGTTCTTCGTCGTTTTCTTCGGCAAGGAAAAAACCGATCACGCCAAGCACGCGCACGAATCGCCGCTGATCATCACCGCCCCGCTGGTGATTCTGGCCATATTCGCGACCATCGGCGGTTTCATCGGCATTACCAACAACTACGGTTCGCAATTTGCCACCGACCACGAAACTCTTTCGCTCACACAGCAGTTGCTCGAACCCCTGAAAACACCCGTCCCGATGTTCATCGGCATCGGCGTCGCGGTTGTCGGCATTGTCCTCGCGTTCTTGCTTTATAAAAAAGCGGACAAAGATCCGCTGCCGGCCAGACTCGGTGTGCTGGCGACGTGGATGCGTGACAAATTTTATTTCGACGAACTTTACGAGAAGACATTCATCCGCGCGCATGATTTTCTCGCAGCGGTGGCCGATTGGATTGACAGCTGGATTCTGGAAGGCGCGATCATCGGCGCGATTCGCGGCGGCACGGATTTGAGCGGACGCGCGCTGCGCCTCGCGCAAACCGGCAATCTACAGACCTACGCCTTCCTGTTCGTGCTCGGCGTGGCGCTGTTGCTCTATTTCGTTTTGGGAAAATAAAATGTCCATACTGACTTACATCGCAGGTTGGCCGCTGCTGGCGGCGTTGGCGCTCATCGTCGTGCCGCGCAATTACCGCGTCATCATCCGCGCCATCGCGGTGCTCGCCACGCTGATTTCCGCCGTGCTCGCGGTGAAAATGTTCGCGCAGTTCGTGCCCGGCGCGAACGGCTTCCAGTTCGAGCAGCAAATCCCGTGGGTCGAATCGCTTGGCATCAGCTATCACGTCGGCGTGGACGGCCTGAACGTCGGCCTGATATTGATGGGTGCGATTGTCGCCTTCGCCGCCGCACTCTGCTCGTGGGAAATCCAGACGCGCGAAAAGGAATTTTACATCCTGCTGCTCGTGATGACCGGCGGCATCCTCGGTGCGTTCGCGTCGCTCGATTTGTTCTTCTTTTATTTCCTGCACGAACTGGCGCTGGTGCCGACCTTCATCATGATCGGCGTCTGGGGCCGCGGCGAAAAGAAGAACTACGCGACGTTCCAGATCACGCTCTACTTGAGCATCGGCGCGCTCATCGCGCTCATCGGCCTCATCGCGCTTTACCTGCAATCCGGCGCGAACACGTTCGACATCCCGAAAATCATCGAGCACGCCAAGACCAACCCGCTCGCGGTCAACGCGCAGAATTTCATCTTCCCGCTGCTGC
>PKZR01000329.1 GCA_003133815.1 Limisphaerales bacterium
GGTGTGACAACTTCAATTTGTCTGTCTTTGGTCTGCCGCAAGACAATTACCTGCGATCTCGCCACCTCTCGGACAAAATATGCGGAATGCGTTGCAAGTATTGCGAACGATCCCGTTTCCGCCAAAAGCCGGTCCAGCAATCCGATAAAGGCTGAAATATAATTCGGATGAAGATGAGTTTCCGGCTCATCGCAAAGAAACAAAGTTCCATTTTCCACATACAGGCAAGCCTGAACAGCGAAACGAATAAACGTCAACTGACCACTGCTGAGTGGTATAACTTCGCCGCCAATGTAGCGGCAGACATCTGCTTGAAGATCTACCGCGCTCCAGCGCTCCAATCGACGGCGAGAATTACCCTCCTGCAATTCAATCAAAGGAAACGGCTCCCGAAGCCACTGCGGTGTTACTGCCTTGCCACTATTTTTTACCCGCATAAATAATTCCTCCGGTGGAACGATTGAACGGATTGTTTCGCAAAATAAATTCCAGCGGCCTCTGGATTTAATGCTCTCCTCCGAACGCGAAAGCTCCACGAGCACTTGTCCCAGCCCCAGCTCTTTATTACCAAATTGTCGCCGACTTAAAAAAATTCGCCGGTAATTAATTCGACCTGGAAATCGTGGCACCGGAGGGAAAGTGGTATAAGTCTCACCGGGACTGCTGCCCGCTAGGAGTCGATTGATCACTGGACGGCCTTCGAGCGTATCTCGCAAACTATTTGTATCGCCCCGCAGTAACGCTTCAACCAAATGTGCTAATGTCTGACTCTTCCCAACACCATTTTTACCAATTACACCCGCAATACGGCTAGGCAGTGGCCCATCATGCTCAAAGTGAAATTGGATTTCGTGGTTGTTTTGAAACGTGGGCAATTTGAAACTAAGATGTAAATTCTTTGAAATGCCGCGCAGCTTTTCTTCATCGAGGCCACCAAGCAAAGACTCAGCATGTCTTAGGGCAAAATACGTCTCAGAATTTCTCATAAAGGAGAAATTAAACTGATCACTATTCATGGCATCTTCCAACCAATCCGGACGCTTGTGGGCACGATTGAGAACAACCAAGTCGTTGATGGCCATCAGCAAGTCGCGGGCGCGCGAATCCCCAAGGTTCCGTATCAGTTTGCGGTAAGCTTCAATATTGGTTTGCAGCGTATAGAATTCCGGCAGTTCTGAGCCTGAAACTAAGGAATGTGAAGATTGTGCCAAGTAACTCTCAACCCTATTTGCTGGACTTTCATTTTCCAGTTCAGTTTCCACAAATGCAAGGTGGAGTTCTCACTGAATAGGCTCGATATCAGTCTCCAGCACTGAAAAATTGAAGCGAGTCCTAAGGTTAAACTCATTCGCAGAGTCTGAAACAGGCGAAAAAACAATGGATGGCCTAGGCACATCAGGATGGCGGCCAGGAGTGGTCTTGGCAAAAAATACCTCATATTTGTGCTCATCTTCATCTTCAATTACGTCCAATTCACCGGTTAGCCTCCGCAATTGCGGTAACAGACCGTCGCGCAAAGCGACTTCAAATTCAGTCTGGTTTCGGAACCGACGATATTGCATTCTCGATCCAACTCTTCTAATCAATGCCGTCATCCGGAGATTGCGCCTGTTATCATTCAAACCCCTTACCAAAATCAGGCAGAACTTCCTTAACTCAATTGCGTGTTCAATCTCGCTCTCAACGAGGGGCAATTCGTTCTGGAGTGTTTCTTCTGAACCATTACCAATTATGCCGATGAATACATCGCACTCTTTCAATACATCGGAGCGCTCTTTTTGCTGCGGTTCACCCGATATGTTTTCGGGAATGTATAAGCGGAATGCTTCATGCAATTGGGGATCACGTTGAATAAAATTTATTATGAGACGTCTTTCAGCGGCCAGCTCTCGTAGAGCAGAACTTACAAAAATTGTCTTCATAGACTTTTATTCAAAAATGTTTCACTGAGGTTGCGAACCCAAAAAACTTACCGGCAAGCTGCATTCACGGCGTCGAGCAATTTCTTCTTTGCCTGGATGGGGTTCACAAACCAGTCGGTTGACCAAATCCGGTGCAATTTCCAGCCGCGTTCCATGAGGACTTTCTCGCGCAGCCTATCTCGGTCGCGCGCCGCCCGGCTGGAATGATATGTATTTCCGTCACATTCAATGCCCAGTGCAAAAAGACCGCCGTGGGTCGGATGTTTGACGGCCAGATCAATATAATATCCCGCCACGCCAACCTGTCGCTCGGTCTGAAATCCGGCGCGTTGCAGGACGGCTTCCACCTGAGTTTCAAACGGCGAATCGGCGGGCCGGCCGGCAGCAATGCCGGGGTCGGCCAAGACGCCGGACTCGGCATATTTCAAAAATAGATGAAAATCACGAACGCCCTGCTGCTTGCCATCCACCAAGATTTGTTCACTGCGGATGGACGAAAATATTTCCATCCGCCATTTGGCGCGCGTGATGAGAACATTGAAACGGCGTTCACCGCCCTGACGATTCAACGGGCCAAATCGCTGGGTGGGTGTGCCGCCGGGCGTGTGCGGGCCGTAGGTGCAAGATAAAATCATTATGTCCCGCTCGTCACCCTGAATGTTTTCAAGGTTACGCACGAATAGCGGTTCCTCGTTCAACTCCGAGGCGAGCGATGTCATCGCCAGATCAAAGCGGCGGTCCTCCTGCCGCAGCTTATCAAGCAAATCCATGATCGCATCTTGCTGATAAAGATTCATGGTCACGACACCGATGGTCAGCCGGTCTTTGGCGGCCTTGGCATACTCGCGCAGAACCAATTCTCGAACCCGCGCGGCGACCGCTTCGGCCTCCAGAGCATTGACCACCTTGCCGGTGGTGGTCGTGGCGTCGGGAACGGGGGTATAACGAATGCCCAATTCCGGATGGCTGCGATGCGGATGAGGAAACAGGATCAACCGGTTGTCGTAGGAAAAACAGTTAGCAGGCGCAATCAATGTTTCATGCCGACTGCGATAATGCCACAAGAGCGGTGAAGACTGGAGCGAGGCTACTGACGCATCCAGAATGCTTTCAGATTTTCCGCCGTCAATTTCCTCCTCTTCTTCGGGTGACTCATTTTCTTCCAACGCGGACATGAAGAAATCACTGGGAGGCATTTGCTTTTGGTCACCAACAACCACCAACTGCTGACCGCGAGTGATGGCACCCCAAGCATCCTCCGGGTTGATCTGTGATGCTTCGTCCATGATGACCACATCGAAATTGATCGCCCCTGGGGCGAGGAACTGGGCGACCGCCAACGGGGTCATCATCCAGCAAGGACACAAATCCTGCATTGCCCGACCGGCGCGATTGACCAGCTTGCGAATCGGCAGATGGCGGCGTTGCTTGCCCATCTCATGCTGCTAGAGCGCATATTCAGTATGCTCG
>PKZR01000128.1 GCA_003133815.1 Limisphaerales bacterium
GGGAACGCCGCCACGCCGTTTGTGGCGGTATAAAAGGTCATCTCCAGCGGGGCGGAGTGCGATTGCAGCAACACGTCGGGAACGATGACCTTGCCGGCAAGGTCCGGCCGTTCTCCGGCATGACGCGGATCTTCATAATTGCCCATGTAATACCAGGGCCAGCCGTAAAAGCCGCCCTCTTTCACGCGCGTGATGTAATCCGGCACAAGATTGTCGCCCAGGGCGTCGCGTTCATTTGTTGAAACCCACAAGTCGCCGGTGACAGGATTCACAGCCATGCTCACGCCGTTGCGGATGCCCGTGGCAAACGGGCGGAGCGGGTTTTTCCCTTCGGGGTCGGTCACGAGAATATTTGCGCGATGGGTTTCAGCTCCCCATGCAGCGCCCAGTCCGTGTTCCGCCTCCCATGCCGGGATGTCCTGCAGATTTTTTTTGGCCATGGTTTCCGCCACGTTGGATCCGGAACCGACCGAGATGAACATGCGCGTGCCATCGGGGGAAAATATCACGTCGCGTGTGCTGTGTCCGCCGCCGCCGTCGCTGAGGTGCGGCACAACCACCTGGGCTTCGCCGCGCGCCTGCATGTCGCCGTTTTGATACGGGAAGCGGACCACTGAATTGTTGTTGGCCACATAGACCCATTGCGGATTGTCGCCGGGCGGATAGAAGGCGATGCCAAAGGGCCGGTCAAGGCCGGTTGCAAAAATCTGGTTGTCGGACGGTGCATCGGCCCCGTCCGCCGCACGCAGCACGTGGATGCGCCGCGCACCCGTTTCAGCGATGAAAATATCCCCGTTGGGTGCCACGCGCATCAGGCGCGGATTTGTAAAACCATCGGCAAACAACTTGACGGTGAATCCGGGCGGAACGGACAAGGTGGCGCCGTCGGGTTGTTTGACCACTTTCGGATTGTTTCCGGACGAGGCGGTTTTGAAAGGCGGCGGCAGGTCGGCCAGAGTGAGATGGTGTTTGACCCCGGGTGTTTCATGCTGCCACGCGCCGGGATCGGCCTCAACCGCCGCCGGCGTTATCTGCACCACGCTGTTGGAAAGGGTGACACCGGCGGGATTTACCAAGGTCGAGAGATACGCGATCACATCGCTGCGATTCCCGCCATCGGGGACTGGCATCGGCATGAGAGTGCCCGGAACGGCGACCATCGGGTTCGTCAGGAAATGGTTCAGGGTGGAGGCATCCCATACGACGCCATAATCGCCCAGTGCCTTCGTATAATTAAAACCCAGGCCGGTGCCGGCGCGACGCCCCACCACGCCCAACAGGCTCGGCCCTTGTTTCACGATCACCGTGTTGCCCGGCCCCAGTGTCGTGGTGTGACAGACGGCGCACGTTATCTGAAAAAATGCTTTCCCACGGGCGGCGTCGCCCGGCGGCAAGCCGTCGTCGGCACGCAGCCCCGGCGCGGCCAGCACCACGGCGACGAAGACTGAAGCAACAGAATTGCGGGAACCGGCAGACAGGATGTTTTTCATGCGATGATTTATTACCGGATTGATATTTGATTGAAAATATTAATTTCACCCCGCATCGGACACGCCGGACTTGCGAAGTTGGTTTCAAAATGGACGATAACTGCCACGAGGGGTTACATCAATTATTGTTTTGGCCAAACAACACATTTTTACACTGAGGCGGCAAATGCCGCCACCAAGCCTGGCAGGATGCAAATTGTCACAGTCTCAATCACTTCCGCTTGATGTTGTCGCGGGGTCATCGCATCCTCCCGCAAGGTGAAGGTGCCGGCGGAAATGGCCGCGTGCCGGAACTGTTCTGGGCAACATGAAAATACCGGTCATCAACAAACAGGAACCTTTGCAGGTGCAGGCAGGGGTTTCAAAACTTTCCAAGGTGGAGTTTTCCAGAAATCCCTACCCTGCCCTGCTCAAGGAACCGCTGAATTTCTGGGACGAGATATACATCGCGAACGAAGCCTACATCCTCGATGAGACGACACATCCGCGCATCCGGTCAAAGCTGGCGTATGATGCCGCGACACACCGGCTTTTTTTGGAATACATCGAGGCGGTCACATTGAATGAACTGATTCAGACCAAGGTGACGCTCAAGGAACCGATCCGGACCCATAAAATCCTGCAGAGCGTCGCGGAGACGGTGGCGGACATGCACGCGGGAATCCTGTGCGAACGTCCGATCATCCACAACGACCTGAAGAGCATGAACGTGCTGGTGCCGGCCGCATTTCCGGCGGAAGGCATCCTGATTGACTTCTCCCATTCCTATTTCGCCGGCCATTTGCCGCCCTTCATCACGGACAAAAAACAGGATCCTGCGGGGACGGCCAAGTACATGTCGCCGGAGAAATGGGACGGCGACTACACGAATGGCATCAAGAGCGATGTCTTTGCCTTCGGCGTCATGGCCTATTATGCCAGCACTGGGAAACTTCCATTTGAAGGTGATGCCCCGCAGATCGAGAAACAGATTCGGGAAACAACGCCGCTTTCGCCGATACAACTGGGGTTTGATGTCCTGCGCAACACCTCGCTCATCATCATGTCGTGCCTGGAGAAAAAGCCCGACCAGCGGCCTTCCATGGAATATGTCGCCCGATGCTATGCGGACACCGTCGGCCTTTATAGATAGGCAAACCAATTGTGCTTCTTCAACGGTGTTTGACTGAAACCGGCACCCACGGTCCGCCGCTGCAACCCCTCAACCCCTCCCTTTTGGGCAGGTTGATTATCAGGGACACGAATTGTAGGGTTTCCTCGTATCCTTTAGATATGCAACTTAAGGTTTTTAGGATTTCCTTTGGTTGCGAGGCCGTCGTGTCTATTTTCACGGCGGCTTCTTTATTTGGAAGGTTCACAATGACCATGACCGGCTTCAAACGGACAAAATGGATTATCATTCCGCAGGCAATAATCTTTAAATTTTGCGCTTCCCTTGGGAGCGCGGTTTGTCAAAATGCCTTCAAACCTAACGCGACATGAAATGGAAGATCAGTAAAATCCTTTTCCCGGGCGTTCCGCGAGATCTGCGGAAGAAGAAGATGAAAAATCTTCTGTTTTGGTTTCTGGTCGCCCTTGCCATCGGCTTGACAGTTGGTGCCGGGATTTATCACGAGAACCGGTGAGACGATCGGAATCAACCACATTTCATTCGTCGGAAACGGCGCAGCCAATCAACCGGTCGAGACCTCTGCAAAACACTT
>PKZR01000014.1:0-13138 GCA_003133815.1 Limisphaerales bacterium
TATATCCAATTTGCGTTTTCGTTTCATCAAGTTGGCCCGCGTTATGCTGAACATGGGAGTTGATGGTTTCGCTGTCCGGTTTGCTAATTGGCAGAGTGGTTTTGCTTGCGGCGCGGCCCCGGACAGCGGGTTTGCCTGGTCGTGCCACTATTGTTGCGCCTTGGTGAAGGCGTATAAACCATATCACCAAGGGAGCCGGACGCACATCCGGCTCCTTTTAATTTTCCAGGGTTCAGGGAGTCGTTATATATGCGCGGTAGAAGCGCTGGGGCAAAGTTGTCATCGTGTTGGTGTCGGTGAAGTTCCAACTGTTGGTCGTCGGAGTATTCGTGGCGATCATTGTCCAGTTTGTTGGGGACAGGTTCGGACTGGATTGCAGCGTCACGAGAAAATACGGCGAGGTGTTGAGGACGACAGTAGAGTTGGTGTGTGTTCTAGAGATGCTGGTAAAGATGGGGGCCGCAGGCGTCGGCAGTGTGCCGCCATCGCCGTTAAAGGTGACGGCTCCATTCTGTGCCAACGCACGGCCGTCCAACGTTGAACTGGCATTCATTGTGATGGATGCATATGCCATGACGGTTCCCTCGAAGACTGAGGATGTTCCAAGCGTTGCTGAACTGCCGACTTGCCAGAAGATGTTTCTGGCCTGGGCGCCGCCGGTCAAGATGACCCTGCCGCTGACGGCCACGGTGAGCGTGCTCGCCATCTGGAAAACCCAGACATCATCCGGACCACCAAAGAGCGTGAGATCCCCGGTTATATCATACGAGCCCGACGGGGATTGATAGACGCCGGCGACCAGGGTTTGGGTGCCGAGTTCGGCACCGGCATTGATGCCGCCGGGAAGTTGAGCCGGGCTGGAGGCGATAATCGCGGCGGTCAAGTCGAGTTGGGCCTGGGCGGCAATCGGGTCGCCATTGTCTATCGTTCCGTTGATCTTGTCCGGAGGGATTCCCTGCGAACCAACCGGAGACAACCCGACATCACCATTGATGATGCCGCCACCGGTTGTAGTGGTCGTGGAGGTGGCCAGAATCGTGAAATGGGCGGCTGATCTTAAATTGACAGGGGCCGGTCCCGCCGCCAGCAATGTCTGTTGCGCAGCCATAATAATCACCGCAAGGATAATTCCCATGAACAACGATTTTGTCCCGCTTACTTTAAGTGCCAAGGAATCGTGCGTGGCGAAAGTGAGGTGTTTCATGATGCTATTGTAATTGCTGGTTGGAACTTCACCATGGGGTGTAACCCTACTTTGTCCCCATGTGTTCAACGTTATGCGGACGTCAATTGGCGGTGGTGATGAAGGACCGGTAGAAGCGATGGGTCACGGTTGCCGTTGCGTTGGTGTCGATGAAAGTCCAAATGTTGGTGGCTGGTGTATTTGTGGCGATCATCGTCCAGTTCGTGAGGGACAGGTCAGGGCTGGATTGTAGCGTCACGAGAAAATACGGCGCGGTGTTGAGGACAATGGTGGCGTTGGTGCGAGTTCTGGAGATGCTGGTAAATATGGGGGCCGTCGGCACCGGCAGTTCACCGACAGAGCCGTTGAACGTAACCCCGGCTGTGAACGATAATGCCCTGCCGTCCATTGCGCTGGTGGTATTCATCGTGACGGCTTGATCAGCCATTATGGTTCCCTTGAACACGGTGAATGTTCCAATCGTCACTGAAGTCGTCACCTGCCAGAAAATGTTTCTTGCCTGTGCGCCGCCAGCCAGGATGACATGAACATTGCTGCCAACTTCAAGGTCGGCTGCTATCTGAAAAATCCAGACATCATTTGGACCACCCGTGAGGGTGACGTCCGCTCCCGCTACCAAAGCCGTGCCCGTGAATTTATAGAGGCCGGGGACGAGGTTCATCCCTCCGAAATTACCTGATCCGGGAACCAGTTCTGGATTCAGGAAAGGACCCGAAGGAATGGGTGTCCGTCCGGCGGCGTCGTTGATCGCGGTGGTCAAATCGCCCTTTGCCGTGGTCAACAAGGCAGGATCCACCACCGAACCTGCAGGCCCGGCCGCATCAACCGCATAAATCGTCCCGTTCACTTGAGGTTGGGTCAAGAGTATGGCAGCCCCGGTGATGGGACTCGCCCCGATATCGCCATTGATGACGCCTCCGCCCGTGGTGGTGATTGTTGCCCCCGCAAGAATCGTGAAGTGGGCAACCGATCTTAAGTCAACTGGTGCCGGCCCCGCCGCCAGCAACGCGCGGGGCGCGACCATAATGGCCACCACAAGGACAAGGCCCATAAAAATCTGTTTTCTCCCGCTCATTATAAGTGGGCGTGGACAGTGAATGGCGAAAGCGGTGTGTTTCATGATGCTATTGTAATCGCCGGTCGGCACTTCACCATGGGGTGTAACCCTACTTTGTTCCAACGAGTTCAACTGCATTACGACGGCGGTCATCTGTCATTTTGCGGTGTCATTAAGGAGTTGTGATGAATGCCCGGTAGAAGCGCTGGGGCGCGGTTGTCATTGCGTTGGTATCTGTG
This sequence comes from Limisphaerales bacterium, assembly GCA_003133815.1. GTDB lineage: Bacteria > Verrucomicrobiota > Verrucomicrobiia > Limisphaerales > UBA11358 > UBA11358. Next base: position 2,501 of record PKZR01000014.1, read on the forward strand.
AATGTCCAGATGTTGGTGGCCGGTGTATTCGTGGCGATCATCGTCCAGTTTGGAGGGGAGAGGTCGGGACTGGATTGCAACGTCACCAGAAAATACGGCGAGGTGTTGAGGACGACGGTCGCGTTGGAACGTGTTGTGGAGATCCCGGCAAAAACGGGGGCAGCCGGCGTCGGGATACTGCCGCCAACCCCATTGTATGTAACCCCGGCGGTGAACGCCAATGCCCTGCCGTCCAATGTGCTGCTGGTCATCATCACGATGCCTTGATTTGACATTATGGTCCCCTTGAACACCGCGAAGGTTCCAATATTTACAGAAGTGCCGACCTGCCAGAAAATGTTTCTGGCCTGTGCGCCGCCGGACAGGATTATATTCCTCATGCTGCCCATCTGAAGATCGGCTGCAATCTGGAAAATCCAGACATCATCGGGCCCACCCGTGAGGAAGACGTCCGCTCCAGTTATCGAAGCTGTGCCCGTGAATTTATAGAGGCCGGGGGCAAGGTTCAGCCCGCCAATATTCCCGCCATTTGGGTTCAAGTGATCCGGATCAGCAGGCACGGGTGTTCGTCCGGCAGCATCATTAATCGCCGTGGTCAAATCATTTTTAGCCGCGAGCAACAAGCCCGGAGCCACCACCGCACCCACCGGCCCGGTGTCATCCGTTTCATAAATCGTCCCGTTCACTTGTGCTGCGGTCACGCCTATGCCAGACCCGCCAATCGGATATGCCCCGACATCGCCATTAATGGTTCCGCCCCCGGTGGTGGTAATCGCCGCCCCGGCAAGAATCGTAAAATGAGCAGCCGAACCCAGGTTTACTGGTGCCAGCCCGACCGCCAGCAATGTGCGGGGCGCGACCATAACAGTCATCATCAGGACAATGCCGAGGAGCATCGGTTTCGTTGCGTTGATTTTAAATATCAAAGGGGGATGAGCAAGGAAGGCAATGCGATTCATTGGAATATATTACCCAACTGGGTGGCACTTCTCCATGGGGTGTAACCCTACTGCGCAGTGCAGGAAGCCGGAATGGGGCCACCACAGTTAGCAAAAGGAACCATTCACTGCGCTCTGGCGAAAGCGGCGGAACATGATATAATGCGTTCCGATGTTGGACTTCATGTTCCCTTAAGGTGTCTTCATGCATAGTGCGCACATGAAGTCGAACCTGAAAATTCCCGCTCTCCTTGCCGCGATAACCTTCGTGTTGAACCACATGACCGCCTGCGCGGATAATGTTGCGCCCAGCGCGGCCTTAAGCCTCGCCCAGACGAACGGCGGAGTGTTCAGCTTGAACATCAGCAATGCGGGCGACCAGGTCTGGATCATCCAAAGTTCCAGCAACCTCGCCAGTTGGACCACAGTGGAAACGTTGAAAGTATTCAACGGCAGTTATCATCGCAGCTATACAAACGCCACGGGTGGAAATCTGTTTTACCGCGCATTTTATAACCCCGCCAACCAGAACATCACGGACACGACCACGAACGCGTTGTCGCTCCCGGCCACATCATACAACTACTCCGCACCGGTGCTGCCTGCGAGTTTTTCGGTAAACCCGATCCTCGCGGAGGACAACATGCCGGCCAGCAACATCACGACCGACGCCGGCGCAACGCTCGGGCGCGTTTTGTTTTACGACAAGCGGCTTTCGACGAACCAGTCGATTTCCTGCGCGTCGTGCCACCAGCAGGCGCACGGGTTCGCCGACCCGCGCCAGTTCAGCGTCGGTTACAACGGCAGCATCGGGACGCGGCACGCGATGGGCCTGAGCAATGCACGCTGGTATCAGCGGCAGTCTTTTTTCTGGGATGAACGCGCCGCCACGCTGGAGGACCAGCCGTTGCAACCGATCCAGAACCCTATTGAAATGGGAATGACGCTCGACGCTCTGACCAGCCGCATCGCCGCCGAGCCGTTTTACACGAATCTTTTCACCGCAGCTTTTGGTTCGCCCGATATCACCACCAACCGCATTGCGGACGCGCTCGCACAATTCGTCCGCTCCATCGTCTCAACGCAATCCAAATACGACATCGGCGTGACGAATAATTTCACGAACTTCACCGCGCAGGAATATCTGGGCTACCAGATATTCTTCGGCCAGGTCGGCAACGCCACCTGTTCCGTCTGCCACAGCACGGATAATTTTGTGCCCACCACCACCATCAACAACAATGGACTGGAATTTCCTTTTGTTGATTTGGGTGTCGGTGGTGTGACGGGCATTCCACAACAGAATGGATTATTCAAGGTTCCCTCGCTGCGCAACGTCGAACTCACCGCGCCCTACATGCACGACGGGCGTTTTACGAACCTGGACGAAGTCGTGGCATTTTACAGCACCGGAGTCGTCAACAATCCCAACCTCTCCCCTCCTCTGCGAGCGCCGGGCGGCGGGGTGTTGCGGCTGAATCTCACCACAAACCAACAGGCCGCACTCGTCGCGTTCCTCAAGACGCTTACGGACACGAACCTCGTGTCAAACCCCGCGTTGTCCGACCCGTTCAACTATGGAAATTAACCGGCTCAACGGCGGCGGGAGCATGATCGCCTTCGTGTGACCGTAGAAACTTCCTCCGCCTTCAAAGTCGTTGTTCAGTTTCAAAACGACGGCTCAAACATGACGACAATCTCGTTGTGAACTTGTCGGGACTGATATTTGCAGCGGCATGCCTGTGAAAGTTCCTGACAAAATGGCAGATGCTGTGTTTCGACGCCATAAAGCTCAAAGGGTTCATTGGCCTTCGCCCAGTTCCAGCAGTCAGCCTGCCAGCCCTGTGTTCGCGTCGACGTTGAATTGATGATGTAACGCATAGAAAAACCCTCGCGTTGTTCATCAGGCTGCCTCCTGTCAAAAGTTTGATTGCAAGTCCATATGGTTCGTTCAAAAAATCGTGCCAACAATGTATTTAAGTCTTGGTCGGCATGACGGTGGTTGTTTTATCGGTCATCGTGATTGGCAAGCTGTCCAAAATAGTTCAATATGGAGGTGCTGCTGCAAAGCCGCGCTTTAATCAGATGAAACCCCATTGATATGACCATTGATCCCATCTGCGGCATGACGGTGGACAAGGAAACGGCTCTCCATACCGAACGCGATGGGCAGATGCATTATTTTTGCAGCGAACATTGCCGGAAACAATTTCTGGCCGGGAATGCACCTGCGAACGTCGCCGAGAGTTCCGGCTGTTGCTGCGAGCATCATGGTCAAGGAAACTCCAAACCAGAACCATCGTCCGCTGCAAAGTATTTTTGCCCGATGTGTCCCGGCGTGGTATCGGACAAACCGGGTGATTGCCCGAAATGCGGAATGGCGCTGGAACAAAATGCGGTGGCGACCATCGCGTCGGCTTCCGGCAAAACCATCTTCACCTGCCCCATGCACCCGGAAGTCCAACAAAATCATCCGGGCAATTGTCCTAAGTGCGGCATGGCGTTGGAGCCGAAAACAATTTCGGCAAAGGAGGAAGAAAACCCCGAACTTGCAAACATGACGCGGCGTTTCTGGATTGGCGCGGCGCTCGCCCTGCCAGTCTTCCTGCTGGCGATGGCGCACATGATTCCTTCGCTGAGGCATGAAAGCTGGGCGATGGGTGACACATCACGCTGGATACAATTTGCACTCGCAACTCCCGTCGTGCTGTGGGCGGGCTGGCCGTTCTTCGAACGTGGCTGGACTTCACTCGTCACCCGGCATTTGAACATGTTCACGCTCATCGCCATCGGCGTGGGCACCGCCTATCTGTTCAGCGCAGTGGTAATGCTGGTGCCGGGGGCGTTTCCAATTTCGTTCGCAACAGATGGCAAGGTGGGAGTTTATTTCGAGGCGGCGGCGGTGATCGTTGTGCTGGTTTTGCTCGGCCAGGTGCTTGAATTGCGGGCGCGAAGCAAAACAGGCAGCGCCATCCGCGCCTTGCTGAATCTCGCACCCAAAACTGCCCACGTGGTTCAGGACAGCGAAGAACATGACGTCCCGATGGAATCCGTTCAAGCCGGGGCAAAGTTGCGTGTTCGTCCGGGCGAAAAAATTCCCGTGGACGGCGTCCTGCTCGACGGAAAAACCTCGGTGGACGAATCCATGATTTCCGGCGAGCCGATGCCCTTGGAGAAAAATGCCGGCGACAAAGTGACCGGCGGCACGCTCAACACTACCGGCAGTTTTCTCATGCAGGCCGAACACGTCGGCAGTGAAACCGTGCTGGCGCGCATCGTCAAGATGGTGGCCGACGCGCAACGCAGCCGTGCGCCGATTCAGGCGCTGGCGGACAAGGTTTCCGGCTATTTTGTTCCGACGGTGCTGACCTGTGCGGCGTTGACATTCATCCTCTGGGCATGGGCCGGCCCGGAACCGCGTTTAGCGCATGCCATCGTCAATGCGGTGGCTGTATTGATCATCGCGTGTCCGTGCGCGCTCGGACTAGCCACACCGATGTCAGTCATGGTCGGCATCGGTCGCGGTGCGCAGGCGGGCGTGCTCATCCGCAATGCCGAAGCAATGGAAGTCATGGAACGCGTCACCACCTTGGTCGTGGACAAGACAGGCACTCTTACCGAAGGAAAGCCACGGCTTACGCAGATCATTCCCGTTGACGGCGTCAGTGAAAATGATCTGCTGGTCACCGCCGCTTCGGTTGAACAGAACAGCGAACACCCGCTCGCCGCCGCGATTGTTCAAGGCGCAAAAGAGCGCAAGGTGAAGCTGCAACCGGTCATAGATTTTAATTCGATAACCGGCGGTGGAGTCGTCGGAAAAATCGGCGGGCGTGAAATCACCGTTGGTAAATTAAAATTCCTCCAAGAACGAAACGTCGCGGGCTTGGAAAATATCGAATCCAAGGCAACTGCATTGCAGGAGGAAGGGCAGACAGTGATGTTTGTCGCCATCAACGGCAAGGCTGCAGGAATCATCGTGGTATCCGATCCCATCAAGGCATCCACGCCGGAAGCCATTGCGCAACTGCACAAGCTCGGTTTGAAAATCATCATGCTCACCGGCGACAATGAGCGCACTGCGAACTCCGTGGCAAAAAAACTCGGTCTCGATGAAGTATCAGCGGGTGTGGAACCGAAGAACAAACACGAGCGCATCCTGCAGCTGCGCAAGCAGGGTAAAATCGTGGCGATGGCTGGGGACGGCATCAACGACGCGCCCGCACTAGCCGCCGCCAACGTCGGCCTCGCCATGGGCACCGGCACGGACGTGGCGATGGAAAGCGCGGGCATCACGCTCGTGAAGGGAGATTTGACCGGCATCGTCAAGGCCATCAACTTGAGCCGTTCCATGATGCGGAACATCCGGCAGAATCTTTTCTTCGCGTTCGCCTACAACGCAGTTGGCATTCCCATCGCGGCAGGTTTGCTCTATCCATTTTCCGGTTTGCTCCTGAGCCCCATGATTGCCGGCGCGGCGATGAGCCTGAGCTCGGTCTCGGTAATCACCAACGCGCTGAGATTGCGCCATGCAAAACTGTGAACCGCAGACCGTGCAGTAGGTCTAATCATTAATCCCGAAGTGACTGTAACCCCTGATTTGTTTCAGGACCGGTGTTACCATGGTGGCGCGGATCGTCCGGGTTTCCATCATCAAGGACAGTGAACACCAATTATCCGTGACCGTGGACTTTTCGGTGAGCAGAAGTCGCGATGTATAAATCAACGCCAAGGGCGGGGCTTTTCGTGTCGGGCCGGCGGTGCAAGGGATGGTGTGTTTCATATACTTTTAAGTTGGTTAATGAGCCCCCCCGGATGACCGAAAGACGGCCACCCAGGAAGACGAATTGTTAATGATATATGTCAGACGTTGGAGCTGGCCATGTTTTCACGGGCTTTCTCTTTCTTGTCCGAACATTTGGTGTCCGCTCCAGAATCACAACCGGATGTGGTTTTGGACGGCACTTCGCGGCCCATCCGGATCACGACGGGTTTCTTGGTGTTGTCCGAGCACTTGCTGTCTTGTGATGTTTTCATTGTATTTATTTTTTGGTTGATGTTTGTGGTTTGGTAACAGTGCCACGATAACAATCCGCTGCATGGTTGCTATGGGGTGTTTACCCCATGCGCCGCATCTATGCAGGAAACGCACGTAAGGTTTTTGCCAATTTCTGCAAAGTGAATTCATTTGTATTCGGGCTCCGCACCCCCACACTTAACATCAAGGAATTTTTTCCGGTTAAAATGAACATTCCGTTTTCATTCCGCCCCAAACTGGTGGATGCGCTGAAAGATTATTCGGCGCAGACGTTTTATGCCGACCTGACGGCGGGCTTCACCGTGGGCATCGTCGCGCTGCCGCTGGCCATGGCGTTTGCCATCGCTTCAGGAGTCAAGCCTGAGGCCGGAATCTTTACGGCGGTCATCGCGGGATTCCTGATTTCGGCGCTCGGCGGCACCCGGGTTTCCATTGGCGGACCGACCGGCGCATTCATCGTCATCCTTTACGGCATCTATGCGAAATATGGCGCGGAAAACCTCGCCATCTGCACCATCATGGCGGGAGTCATCCTTTTCATCATGGGCGCCGCGCGACTGGGCACGATGATCAAATTCATTCCGTATCCGGTGACAATGGGATTTACGTCCGGCATCGCGGTGCTGATTTTCAGCACGCAGATAAAAGATTTTCTGGGCCTGAACCTGGCGAACGTTCCGTCTGATTTCGTCGAAAAGATCCAGGCTTTGGGCGAACACCTGAACACCATTCAGCCAACCACCCTGCTGCTGGCCGCAGCATCCCTGGCAATCATCCTTTTCTGGCCCAAGAAATGGCAGCGGCGCGTGCCCGGTTCCATCGTCGCACTGATTCTCGGCACTGCAGCGGTTGTATTGTTCCAGTTGCCCGTGGAAACTATCGGCAGCAAGTTCGGCGGAATACCCCAGACGCTGCCGCATCCGCAAATCCCCACGCTTGCCTGGTCAAACATCAAGCACCTGTTCGAGCCAGCCACAACCATCGCGCTGCTCGCGGCCATTGAATCCCTCCTGTGCGCCGTCGTCGCCGACGGCATGATTGACGATCGCCATGATTCCAACCAGGAACTCATGGCGCAGGGCATTGCCAACATTGTCAGCCCGCTCTTCGGCGGCATCGCGGCCACCGGTGCGATTGCCCGCACCGCCACCAACATCAAATGCGGCGCGCGTTCGCCCATCGCGGGCATGGTTCACGCAGTCACACTGCTGCTCATCATTCTGGTCGCCGCGCCGCTGGCAAAATTCATTCCGCTCGCCACATTGAGCGCCGTGCTCGTCAACGTCGCGCTCAACATGGGCGAATGGCACAACTTCGGCCGACTCCCCAAATGGCCGCGCAGCGATGCCGTGGTGTTCCTCACCGCCTTCAGCCTCACGGTGGTCGTTGACCTGACCGTTGCCGTGGAGATCGGGATGGTGCTGGCCGCGATGCTCTTCATCAAACGCGTTTCCGAGACCACGCAGATCACCGCCGTGGACGAATTTTCCGAAACCGAAGGCCCGCAACATTCCCTAGTCGGCAAGTCCATTCCCAAGGGCGTGATGATTTACCGCATTTTCGGCTCGTTCTTCTTTGGCGCGGCGGACAAGCTGGAAACGGCCTTGAAACGTTCCGGTCAGGAGCCGGAAGTCCTCATATTGCGGATGAGAAAAGTCCTGGCAATGGACGCCACCGGCCTCAACGCCCTCGAAGACCTTTACGAGCGGCTGCACAAACGCGGAAAACACATCCTGCTGAGCGGACCGCACACCCAGCCGCTCTTCATGATGGACAAGGCCGGCTTTCTGGACCGGCTCGGCAAGGAAAACGTTTGCGCCAACATCGAACTGTCGCTGGCGCGCGCACGGGAAATTCTCGGCCTGCCGCCAGCACCAACCGTGGACCCGCTTGGACAAGCCGGAAAATCCGTCATGACACCACCCACAGGCGGCGTCACAAAATAGCCCATGCGACTTCGGAGAAACGGGCAATGTCGTGGTGATGGATGGCTTCAAGGAAATTGCTCGGCTCAAGCCTTTAAAGCATTTTAGCGAAGATTGAGAGAATCGTCCGTGTCCCTTTGAAAATCCGCGCGTGGGATTGGTATTGATATTTTGCCCACCGCCTGCCACGTCATGGCCAAATGACTGCGCGACGTTTGCGGTCTGCCGGAAGGCGAATGCGGCGTGGTTGAACAACAATGCAACGAAGGAACAAGGTTTTCCGGCTTGGTTTCTTGGTTTCTTGGTTGTTCAAAGAAAACTTCAAGATGAAATGAGCCTCCTCACGTCGGCTCCTACGTTATGGAGGCCAAAAATCCCGCCCGACGGCAAATATCCCCTAAACGGCTGGTTTTGAACTGGTAACTAGCGTTTCTGCCCATTTTCAGCCTCCCAAAATAGTCCAAGCAAGCGTTGCTGCCCTAGTTTAAGGAGCTTGGAGGCTTGCAGTAACAATTGCTGCTGCTCAAAAAATAGTTTTGGGGTGCACAGCAACGGTTACTGCGGGTCTAAAAAGAGTTTTTGACATGGAAGCAACGTTTGCTCCCCTGTTTTAAGGAGTCTGGAGGCTTGCACCATCGATTGCTGCTGCTCAAAAAAGAGTTTTTGGGTGGGCAGTAACGGTTGCTGCTGGTCCAAAAAGAATTTTTTACAGGGCAGCAACGCTTGCTCCGGGTTCGAAAAGTCCTTTTTGCAGGATGGTAATGGCTGCTGCGGGATCAAGATGCCATTTTTAGAAGACAGCAATGCTTGCCACCGGATGTATTTCTTCTCGGATTCGCGTATATCTTAAGCGCAGACACGAAAACATCGTCGCCGCCCTGACCATCAGGCAATTCTCGACGAGCGGATTGCAAAGAAGCTGGAGAGATGAATTGTTGCCGTCACCAGACCGCAACCGTCTCCCGAAAAATCCGCTCGACAAATATCATTTATCAGGCACTTTCCGCCAGCTTGTAATGTGAGGGGCTTGTATTTAGAAGACTAATTCGCGGCAAACAATAAATCCTATGAACGTAAAACCAAAGAACTCTGCTCGTCATTCCATCCAACAATTTTTCACGTCCCGCCTCGCTTTGTTGGCGCTGCTGCTGGCCGTTTGCGGAATGCTTGCTCCAAGCCGCGCGCTTGCGGTGGGAACGTGGACGCCGCTCGCCAATACTGCTCCCGAAAGTATTGCCCTGATGCTTCAGCTTTCGGATGGCTCGGTGATGTGCCAGGGAAACTTGACCACCAATTGGTATCGGCTGACGCCGGATACCAACGGCAGCTATGCGAACGGCACTTGGACGAAGCTCGCGCCCATGCACGATTCGCGCCTTTATTTCTGCTCACAGGTGCTCAACGACGGCCGGGTGCTGGTTGGCGGTGGCGAATATGGCACAGTCACCAGCAACTTGACTTGCGAGGTGTATCAGCCCACCAACAACACCTGGACCTTGACCCCGAGCATCGGCGTGGCCATCAGCGACGGAGAATCCGTGGTGCTGCCCAACGGCAATGTCATGGTGCAACCGGTGAATGATCCGCTGGGAACCCGCATCTTCAATATCGCTTCCAACACCTGGTCAAACGGCCCAACGCTCCTGAATGATCAGAATGAAGCCAGCTGGGTCAAGCTGCCCGATCAAAGCATCCTGACGATTGACGATGGCAGCATCACGACCGAACGCTACATCCCCTCGCTGAACCAGTGGGTCCCGGACGGCACGGTTCCCGTAAATTTGTATAACTACAAGAGCGAATTGGGCGCCGGCTACTTGCTGCCGAACGGGAAAGTATTTTTCCTGGGCTCCACCAATCAAACCGCCATTTACACGCCGTGGACGACGAATTACGCGGGCATTTATACGCCGGCGGGCGCGACCAACGCCGGCTCATGGTCCCTCGGCCCCGTCATTCCCAACAACCTTGGAGCCAACGACGCACCCTCCGCCATGCTGCCCAACGGCAAAATTCTTTGCGCCTTTGGCGACGACAACAATCAAAATCCACCGACGTATTTTTACGAGTATGATTATGTTGCCAACACGTTCACCCAGGTCGCCAGCCCGACTGGCGGAACCGCTGACACCAATTACGCTTGTTACCAGGGCACAATGCTGGACCTGCCAGATGGCACGGTGCTCTACGCTCACGAAGGCGCGGATCTTTACATTTACAAGCCCGATGCTTCGCCCTTGGCGGCGGGCCAACCGGTCATCAGCAGCGTGACCACCAACCTTGACGGTTCCTTTCATGTGACCGGCACCTTGTTCGACGGCATCTCCGAAGGCGCCGAGTATGGCGACGACTGGCAGATGGACTCGGACTTTCCCATCGCGCGCCTCACCAATTCCGCCGGGGCCATCCAGTTTGCCCGCACTTACAACTGGAGCAGCAGCAGCGTGATGACCGGCACGAACATTTTGACCACCGAATTGACGCTGCCCGGCGGGTTGCTGGCCGGAACCTATCCCCTGGTCATCACGGCCAACGGCATCAGTTCCGCGCCGTTTTCGTTAACCACCTCCGGCACGCCGCTGCCGCCGGTGTCCGGACTGGCATTTACGAGCATTGCATCCAGCCAGATGGCCTTTGGTTGGAACGCCATTGGCCTGACCGAAGCCGGATATGTTATCCAGCGCTCCACGGATGGATCAAGTTTCAGCACCATCGCCAGCGTGGGATCAAATGTTACGAC